>CAXUMK010000032.1:7125-35559 GCA_964251885.1 uncultured Segetibacter sp.
AGGTGGATTGAATTTAATGCTGAACGCAAGAGAGTCTTTCAACGAAACACAGATGCATGAATTGCTTGCATCTATTTTGAAATCAGGTCTTAGGTTAAACCATTCGCTTGCAAACCTGATGCTGTATGAAGAGATCAAAAGAGCAGAAGTATATCCTGAATTGATGTTTATGTTTAACCAGGGGGTTGCAAAGACTACCTGGGTACAAAAGGTAAGAACCGAACTATACACAATGGCAAAAGAGATCTATAACAGGGTAGATGATGTGGTGATAGACTTGCATGCTGATGAAGTAAGAGTAAGCAGCGAATACATTCAAAGAATGGCGCTTGAGCTGGCTGATAATGCGTTGAAATTTTCGAAAAGGGGACAGGAGGTGCATGTTACAGGCAGACCGGTTGGTGAAGAATATGTATTGGAAGTACGAGACAGAGGAAGAGGTTTTGAACTTACAAGCCTCGATGAAATAGCTCCTTTTAAACAATTCAGCAGAAAAAAGTTTGAGCAGCAGGGTCTTGGAATTGGGTTGTACCTGGTAAAACGCCTTACCGAGCTAAACAATGGAGAAGTAAGCATTGCGAGCACAGAAGGCGGAGGCACAAAAGTAACAGTTCGCCTGTTGCTGGCTAATGAGCCTGTACCTGCAGGACTCCTTCAGTCGACTGCTTCTTATGCTTAAAGAAAATTTTATTAATAAAATGATTGAAGCCGGTTCAAAGCCCGGCTTTTTTTATGGAGGTAAAAACCAAATTATACTACTTACTGCATAAAAATGTGCGATGATTTTTTTTAGCCGAATGGCATACTACTATGAAGCTTGCGTTGCGTCGCACTCTTGTACGCTTTGTTCATTATTCAGCAATGCATCTCTTGTCCCGTTTTTGCGGGAACTTATCCCGTTATCGGGAAACTTATCCGTCTTGAAGTATAGTTTCGCATTTTGAACATAAAGTGAAAAAAGCTGCATAAAGAAACTGCGGTATACGGGAGTGACACAACGATGCTGAAAAAAGAGATGATGCCGGCCAACAATCCTTCTTCTAAAGCAAATTTTACAGCACCTCTTACATGCGGCATTAATTTTGTCATTCTGAAAAACAAATTTTTCTTATGACAAAATGGCTGCTGGCACTTGCTTTTATTCCGGCGCTCCTGTTTTCTCAGTCGCGCAAAGAAAGAAAGGCACTCGAGGCGCAGCAAAAGGCAGATCAGCAGGTGATAAGTAATTTGAAAAGTCACGTTCAGTATTTATCAGCAGCAGACAACAATGCAAATGAAGAGCGCAATGTGCAATACATTGCAAACCAGTTTCAGGCAGCAGGGCTTTTACCAAAAGGAACTAAAGGTTTCATTCAGCCATTTACAGTAGAAGACGGAAAAAGAATTGAAAGCTCAACCTATTTTAAGGTAAACGATACATTGCTTACATTGAATAAAGAATACTTCCCGCTTCCGTACTCCGCAGCAAAAAAAGTAGCAGGAATGCCTGCAATGGATCTGAGGGAAAAAGGTGTTCCCTGGTTTAAAGATATCAAAGACTTGCTCGAAGAAAACGCTCAAACTCCCGGTTTCAACATAACAAATGCAATAAAAAAAGAAGCGCAAAAGGTTGCTGCAAAAGGAGCGACAGCTTTGATCTTATTTAATACGGGCAATACACCTGATGGATTGAGTTTTGACAGAAAAGATAAATCAGCTCAATTGCCAATACCCGTTATTTATCTGATGGCTGCGGGATACAGGAAATATTTCAGCGACCATTCTCAACTGCTCGATATTGAATTAAACGTAGCATTCAAAGACAATACAATAAGCGGAAGCAACATCATTGGGTATATAGACAACGCTGCGCCTGAGGTAGTGGTCATTGGCGCTTATTATAATCATTCTTTTACAGCAACAGATAGTAAAAGTTCAGTTACGCAATCTGAGCAGCCGGTTGAGGATAACAACAATGGAATAGCGATGCTGATTGAACTGGCAAAAATGCTTTCCGCCTCTAAAGCAAAAAGTAATAATTATTTATTTATCGCTTTAGGTGGACAAGACAAAGGCTCGATGGCTGGTCGGTACTGGATAGAAAACGCCACCGTTTCTTCTCCTATAAATTATATGCTGAACCTCGATATGAGCAGCAGTTACACGGACAATAAAAAGTTATGGATACAAGGTTATTCATCTGCTGCGTGGAATAATATATTCGCTTCAATAAACGATAAAACCGCAGTTAATATAGATAGCTCTGGTGCAGTTACCGATTTTCAGGAAACTTTTTACCAGAAAGCAATTCCCGTCTTGTCTTTTTTTACTACTAAATCGACCGATAATACAAATGCTAGTGATGATAGTAAAATAAACTATGCATCAGCACTGCAGACAGACAGGTTTATAAGCAAGCTGGTTGAAGCAGCCGACTCAAAAGGTAAGATTGCATTCACAAAAAATCTTCAGCCTGCAAAACCTGCAGAGGAGCAACCGGCAATAGCAAAAACAGTTGAAACTACCGGGATTGCTACAAAAAATCCGGTTAGTCTTGGAATAATCCCCGATAAAAGCAGTCATGCAGAGGGTTTAAGAATTAACGGCATCACTCCCAAAAAGCTTGGTGCTAAAATCGGCCTCCAGCCAGGCGACATTCTTACAAATCTCGGTTCGTACAAGATCGCCGATATGAACTCCTACATACAGGCATTATCCAATTTTAAAACCGGCGATAAAACGGTTCTAAAAATAAAAAGAGGAAAAGATGATAAAGAGTTTACCGTAGAATTTTAACTTTACAGCCCTATGAAGCTGATACTTGATAACGAAGCCATTACCGACGATTTCTTTTCCGATACACGCTTGCTTGGCATAATTGCTCCTGTAAAAAATTACCAGTTTTGTTGGCAGTTAAACAATTTGCTGGGTTTCAATTTCAGGCTCGACACCGAAATTGACAAGCAGTTGCGAAAGAAAAACCGGCAGTATTTCTTTTCTGTTTACCAGCACGAAGAGAATCCCTTTCTCAAATATTATCTCTTTCACAACCACTGCGATGGCGAATACCTTTTACCCGAGTTTAAGCATATAGACTTTCTGCTGCTGATGAAAGGCGATTATGTTGACGACTACAAATGCACGCACATTATATCTACTATAAAAACAATGGCTTCAGTGCAATTGGTGACAGAGTTAACCAATGAAAAAATTAAAAACAAAGAGCATCTTGTTTTTTAAAATTTCCTTTATCGTTACAATTTTTTTTGGTACCGGCATTGGTTTTCTATAGCATCATTGTTGCGTCGCAATCACTTCATCGGCATCGCTTCGGGCAGCTTCACGCTACAATGCAATGTTTCTAAAAATTTCCACACAGCTTCTTATGGAATTACCCATCTTTTTCATTGACACTTTTTCTGCAAGCGATATGCTTACTTTAAATGAAGATACTTCAAGACATGTAGTGCAGGTTTTAAGAATGAAGCCAACGGAGAAGCTGCAGCTTACAGATGGTGCAGGAACGCTGGCAACTGCAGCAATACTTGATGACCATAAGAAGAAGTGCACAGTTAAAATAACAGAAAAGCAATTTGTTGCCCGGAAAGAGCACGAAGTATGTATAGCCATTTCTTTACTAAAAAATGCAACGCGTTTTGAATGGTTCTTAGAAAAAGCAACAGAAACAGGCGTTACAGAAATCATCCCGATGTTGTGTGAAAGAACAGAAAAACAGCATTTTCGATATGATAGAATGAAACAGATCATTATCAGCGCAATGATGCAAAGCAAGCAGGCCTGGCTGCCCGTGTTGCACGAACCGGTGCTATTTTCTGCAGTCATTTCCAGGTCAGCTTATGCTGAAAGACTTATTGCACACTGCGTGGAAGAAGATAAAAAGCAGGTTACTGATTTTAGAAGGAATCTATCTGTACAAATATTAATCGGCCCTGAAGGCGATTTTACTTCAAGCGAAATTTCTGCTGCTCTCGGTAACCATTTTCAACCGGTTAGCTTAGGAGAAACAAGGCTCAGAACAGAGACGGCAGGTGTGATTGCAGCGACCATTTTGTGTATATAACGTATTGTGCGTCACCAAAAAAAAATAAAATCATGGCAAAGACACAAATGAAATCTTTTACACTTGCTGAGATGAAAGATAAATATATCGGCAAAGAAGGCAGCGAGCAACGAGACCAGTATGAATACGAACTTCGAATGGACCTATTGGGACGAATGATAAAAAAGGCCCGGCAAGAGAGAAAATTGACACAAGAGCAATTGGGTGAATTAGTCGGTGTGCAAAAAGCTCAAATATCTAAGCTTGAAAGTAGTGCTAACAGTGCGACCATTGACACAATTTTAAAAGTTTTTAAAGCGCTAAAGGCAGACATTCATTTCATCGTTACTCTTGAAAATCAAAACTTGCAATTAACGTAGAGTAGAAAGGCGAACGCACAACATTAAGTGGAGTAGACGAAAGGTCCCAAAACGAAGCCCCCGTTGGAGTTATCGTTTTCTGCATCAAATTCCCTGTGCAAGCTCTACCCATCCTTTTTCATTTACGATAACTTTTCCTTCATCCTGAAGGTAATTGAGCACTTTCCAGACCTTGTCTTTTTTTATACCTTCTAACTGATGCAGCAGACTTTTAATTTCTGTTGCTCCGTTTATACATTCTACAATCCGGTTCGAGATTCTTGTAAACTCTTCAGCAGAAAGATGAATGTTTTTTTGTTGCAGGCAATTGTCGCAAACGCCGCACTTCTTCATTTGAAAGTCACCGAAGTAGTTACCGATGTATTGACTGCGGCAATTTCCTTCAAGAATGATAAATCTTTCCATTGCATCAATCCTCAACTGGTATTGTTTCTTTCGCCTGAGATACTCTTCGTGATGAAAAGTCAGATGTTCGGCAGGAGCCCGGTTTTGAAGAAAAAATATTTGCGGCGTTTCTTTGTGCGGATCATATTTTATAATGCCAAATGCCTGTAATTCTTTTAATTGAGCTGCCAGTTCTTCTGCAGATAATTTCGTTAACCGTGATAACAGCTTTTCATTTACAGATACTTCGTTATCAAAAATTCCCTCGTAGCTTCGAAGTAAATATTTTATCAGATTTTCAAGATGAGGATGAGAAGTCTCAAATGAATTCAATTCGTCTTTGGTACAGGTAAAAGATAATTTGGCAGCTAAAAATACCTGCTCGTTAAAGGTGAGAATGCCTTCCTGCTCTAATGCTTTAATTGCATTGATCACAAGAAAAATATCGAGTTTGAAATGAAGGACAAACTCATTCAGATTAAAGTCGTAATACATTCCTTCTCCGCTGCCAACCGGTATTTGCAGGTGATTGGCTAGCGCCCGGTAAACCTTTTTAATCTCGCTTACGGACGGGTACTTTATCTCCGGCAAATTCTTCAGCTCTTCGAGTTCTATTTGAGTGTACAGCAAAACGGCAAAAGACAGCTTACCATCGCGTCCGGCACGGCCGGCTTCCTGGTAGTAGTTCTCGAGATTGTCGGGAATATCAATATGAACTACCACCCTTACATCCGGCTTGTCTATGCCCATTCCGAAAGCATTGGTACAAACGATTACCCTGGTTTTATTTTCAATCCAGTCTTCCTGCTTTTGGTTACGCTGATCTTGCAAAAGCCCGGCATGGTAGAAATCAGCAGAAATATTGTTTAGCCTCAAAAGGTTCGATATTTCTTTTGTCCGTTTTCGGTTACGGCAATAGACGATCGCTGTTCCCGGTACTTTTTGTACAATTTCAAGCAGTTTATTAAACTTACTCTCTGCCTTAAAAACACTAAATGAAAGATTGGGCTTTTCGAATGATTGCCTGAAAATGTTTTGCTCTTTAAATAAAAGCTTTTCGCAAATGTCTTCCTGTACGACAGGGGTTGCCGAAGCTGTTAACGCCAGTACCGGAACTACAGGAAATTGCTCCCGGATGTTGGCAATGCGCAAATAAGGCGGACGAAAATCGTAGCCCCATTGCGAGATACAGTGCGCCTCATCAACAGCAATCAGGTTTAGATTGAAAGCAGGGAAATATTCTTTAAAAAGACGTGTTTCTAATCTTTCGGGCGAAACGTATAAAAATTTATATGAGCCAAAGGCGGCGTTTTGCAAGGTTTGCTTTACTTCAAAATAAGTCATTCCGCTATGAATGGAAAGCGCCATAATGTTGCGCTTCTTCAGGTTTTCTACCTGGTCTTTCATCAACGCAATCAGAGGACTGATTACGAGACACAAACCCTCTTTAGCCAAAGCCGGAATTTGAAAGCAGACAGATTTACCGCCACCTGTAGGTAACAGCGCCAGCACGTCTTTTCCCTGCATGACAGATGAAATGATTTCTTCCTGCAGTGGACGGAAGGCATCGTGTCCCCAATGTTGTTTTAGTATTTCCTGTAGTGAGAGCAAATGGTGAATAGGGGAATTTTAGCACTTAATTTAAATCACCGTAATTTTTTATTTGTCATCTTTTTTATCAGGCAAATCTAATGAAACATGGTTCTTACGGTATTCCGCCACGGGCTCATTCATTATCATTTCCAAGTTACTATACATCACTTCGTGACAGGCATAAATGTTCCGGTGAAAACTTTCGGGCAGCCTTGTCCAATCGAACAGTTCTACCAAAATAGGTATATTGCTTTGCTGTATTTTTTCTTTTAAATCCAGTAAAACGTCAATGGGTAGCTTTTGCAGGTTATGGCTGCGTATTACCAAATCTAAATCGCTGCCCTCATGAGCGTTACCGTTTACCCGGCTTCCATAAGCCCATACTTCCAATGGCATATCTGCCGATGAAAATATCTGCAACAATATTTGTTTGTCTTTATTCCTCAGCAGCATGGTTCTGTTGTTTTATAATTTGTGCCAATGCAGTTGCATCCACAATAAAATGCGGCAGCAGCAAAAGAGTTTCTTCGGCAAAGTTTACACCGTAATCGTGGGCTGTATTGTTTCGGTTATCTCTATATTGCAGCCATCGCTCACATGCTTCATCATTTATCAGGTTTCAAAGTACTGCGTGGCGAAACACATCTTTAAAAACCAACTGGTCTGCTGCTTTGGATGAATGGAAATATGGTTTTAATGCTTTGCGCAACAGCTTGCCACTTTGTTCTAAAATGATTTCAAACTCTTTAACACAGGCAGAACGATATAAGTCGTAATCAATATTTTCAGGATTAGCTTTTAACAGCATGGTATGTGCTTTTTCAAGTGTTGTTATGCACCGTTCATAATAGGTAGTATCTATTTTCATATTTCGTATCCTGGTTTTTGTAAGCTATACTTCCGGCGCTATAAAAATATGCAGTGATTTTTTGGAGCCGTGCTGCATTACTACTATGAGTCATCGTTGCGTCGCACACTTGTACTTTTGTTCATTATTCAGCAATGCACAACTTGTCCCGTTAGCGGCAATCTTATCCCGCATGCAGTATAAGTTCTCTGTCATAATTCAAATTCTTCAAAGTCATTGCGTTTTTCCTTCTGCATTGCAGGTTAGGCAAGTTCAGTAGTAAAAATAAACTTTTAGCGCATGAAGATAATTAAATTGAATAGCGTGGGGAGCGTTGGGAAAGTTTTAGGGCTATAACCGTTAAGCTGTATGCAATTAGAGTGACCTACAATGAATAGTTTTGGAAAACAACCATTAAAAAAAGCTTCATTTCAATTCTACAGATGAACGAAATGCGACGCAACGATGATAAACCGGAGTTACTTCAGCTTGTACCAAAATTTCAATTGTAAATATAAAGGTCTTTTGTAAACCATTGAAACACGACAATCATTGCTTTACTGCTCTTACAGTTACCAGGTATTCGTAATCGCGGTCTGAGAAATCCAATTCCTCAGTAGTTAGCTCCTGCGCTGCCATTCCATACAAGAAAGCAAGAGACACCAGCACATTTCCGTGCGCCTGTACTTCTACGTTTTGCGTTCCAAAAACCTTGTAAAAGAGTTGTTGAACCGCAGCGCTGGTAAAGCGCCAGTAGTCGCCCCAGCGATCCATATCGTACCGGCAGATAGGGCTTAGTGAAGGGAGTGATCCCAGCACCACACCTCCCGGCTTAAGAATACGGTGGAGTGTGCTGACGGCATCGTGAATATTGTAGATAAACTGCAGGGTTTGTACAATGATGATACAGTCAAAACTATCAGATGGTAAATGATCTGCTTTGGCAAGATCGGCAATAATTGTTGGATTTGAATCGGGGTGAGCCTGATCGAGCACGTCGGATTTGGTAACGGCTGTGCCTCCAAACTGGCGCGTGTAGCGGTCATCTCCAATCTCAACAACATGACCGGAAATATCAGCAGCATACTTGCCGAGAAACTTCTCAATGTAGTAACGGTCTATCGGTTGTCCCCGGTCGTAACCAAAAGATCTTGTAAATGGTTCTACACGTCGAAAATCACCAAACCGAACAAGTCCTGCTACAGGAATTTTTTCCCTGTTCTGACTATCAGATTTTTCTTCTGTATGCATGGCTTTCTTTTGTAGTGGAATTTTATTTGGGCTTAAGGACAAGAAGAGTGCCGGGAAAGAATGTTGCTGCATGAAAGCCCGGCTACAACAAAGGCAGAGCCGTTAGAATTGTTGAATGAACAGAATGTCTGCAACTGTCATTTATCATATTGACAGCTCCCGTTATCAAACTGGTGCAGATATTAAAGCAATATGAGAAATATTCGTAACAAGTTTACAATTGAAGGACAGGTTTTTAGATGGCATATTATTTGCCTGTTATGGCTTCGGAATTATGCAGAAAGACTGTGAAAAGTCTGCTTTCCGCCTAACATAACCGCCAATCATGAAGGGAAATAGTATGATGCAACCTATCGTTGCAGAAAGCCGCCGTAATGGCCGCGTTCACGTTCTTGAGGTCATTGGAAACGCAAGTATCGGGGGAATGGAAAACTATCTCCGGAATTTTGTAACTCATCTGCCCGCCGACCAGTTTAGGGTTACCTGCATCTGCCCTTACGAAAGTCCGTTTACTGCTTCGTTGAGGCAGCTTGGAGTCGAAGAGGTTTTTATCACGCCTATTGCCGATGACCCTGTTTGGCGCTCAATTCAATTGACGGCCGAAGTTGCCCGTCTTCATCAAATAGATATACTGCATGCCCACATGCCCAAAGCGCATGTACTTGCCGGGCTGGCCGGTTGCCTGATACATAAACCCGTGGTAGCAACTATTCATGGCATGGACGTAACCTCTCATGAACTTGGTATCAACCGCGCTACAGGTTCACATTTGATTACTAATTGCCAGGAGGCATATACACAGGCACTGGCTATGGGCGTGCCCGCCGGGCGAGTTGCTCTCGTTCGCAATGGTGTGGATACCGAAGTGTTTACTTCCGGTCGTTCGGGAGATGAACTCCGGCGTCAGATTAAGGTGTCTAAAGGCACTCAGTTGGTGGGTTTTGTTGGCCGTTTAGAGCACGAAAAAGGTCCTGATCTGTTCCTTCGCGCTGCTGAATATGTTCACCATGTAAGGCCGGATGTGCATTTTGTCATCGTCGGGGAAGGAAGTATGCGCGAACATCTCGATACGATGTGCACCAATATGCGGTTGGAAGAGCATGTGCATTTTGCGGGCTGGCTGGCAGAAACTGAAGAAGTTTATCCGGCGCTCGACCTGCTGGTGCATACATCACGCAGCGATGGTACTTCATTGGTACTGCTTGAGGCAATGTCGTGCGGATGTCCGACAATTGGACTTGCAGTTGGAGGCATTCCTGAGATTATTGAGAATGACAGCACTGGTCTGCTGGCTGGCGCCGGCGATTGGGAAGGAGTAGGGATACGCATTATACAGCTACTTGACGAGCCGCATCGTTTGCAGCGTATGGGAATTGCGGCAAGCCAGAGAGTAAAACAACACTTTAACGTCAGAACAAATATCCGCTGTACGGCTGAACTATTACGACATATTGCATTTGAGGGCGTGAATGGTCAACAATTTAACAACAGCACGATGGCTTCTAGTTTAGGTGGCAAAGCATCGTTAGGCAGTTCTGCCGGTAAGGGTAATTAGCTAATTAGCTAATGTGCTAATTAGCCAATGTGCTAATGCGAATCCGGTAAAATGGTCAATGTTCAATGTTCAATTGCGTGCTTTTCATGAGTATTGAGCATTTATTATAATTGTAGTAGTGTAGTATAATAATATTAAAAACAGGTAGAGAACGATTAAGTTAATGACATTGTACGTAATCTTAAAAAGTGCAAAAAGAGTTCTATATGCCTGTTGAGCCATCTGCTGAAATTTCCTTTTATATAGTTGCTCACGCAGACGATTGGCAGCTTTTTATGCAGCCAAATGCTTATAATGACCTCGTGGCTGCAAACAGTAAAGTTATTTTTATCATTACTACCGCAGGTGATGCAGGTGCTGGCGAAAAGTACTGGAGAGCACGGGAGGAAGGGTGTAAAAGTTCTGTTCGCTTCTGCCTTGCTCCTCTGGCGAACTTCGCGGAAACAAGCGGCACGAATGATTTGAATACCCACACTATTCACTACTGGTTGGCAAACAACGCTTCGTGTTACTTTCTCCGTCTGCCCGATGGAAACCTGGATGCTAATGGATTTTCTTCCCTCGGTTATCAAAGTCTTCACAAGTTTTGCGAGGGGCTGATCAGTACTATAACCGCCGCAGATAATTCAACAACATATAATAGCTGGCAAGACTTCTGTTCTACTCTTCAATCAATTATTTTGCATGAAAGTGAAGGAAAATCAAATATCCTGGTAAACTACTTAAACCCCGATGCGGGCAAAAATCCAAATGATCATCCTGATCATATTGCTACCGGGCAGGCTATTCAGGCTATGACTATTCTCTCAGGTTTACAGCAGGCATTATTTGTTGGGTACAGCGTAGGTGATGATCAGGAAAAGCTGCATCCAAAAGATTTGTTTTGGAAGGCCGGGATGTTTGCAGCATACGAGAAAGCAGTATTCGACGAAAGTGGTTACAGCACATTAAAGGAGGGTGTTGACATCTATCTTAGATGGTGCCTGAGTGCAGCTAACTTCATCACCGTAACTCCTTAGTTTCGCTTAAAGTTCTACTTTACAAAGTATATTTTTCGTGCACTTTCTTTAAAAGCTGCCATAAAAAGATGCGGTACAAGGGTGTGACACAACAGTGTCGCCATAAAAACCCACTGCTGGTTACCAAAAAAACTACAATATTAAAACGTCGCAAAGAAGAATTAAAAAGACTATTAAACTAAAAAGCCCCGCTTTTACGCAGGGCTTACAAGTTTACTAAAACAATTTTCTTAAGGATTACTCGCAATGGTATTTCCTAACCATTCCTTTATACTTTGGCAACCTGCAAATTCTTTGTCAATGGTAATGTAGTAGTTGGGAATATGCGATTTGAACCACATTTCGAGAATATCATTCTTTTTTTCTTCCAAAGCCCGCTGCGATATTTTGCTGTAATCATCTTTAATGCTCTCCCTGTGCGGTTCTGTGCGGTTTTGAAGATAAATCAATCTCACTGCTTTTTTGCCACGTTCATCAGTAAAAGCGACAGGCTTTGAATACTCACCCACCTTCATATCCTTTAGGGCTATTACCAGGTCTTTATCTAACTGGTCAATGGTTACAAAGCTCGAACCATCGCGCCCCTGCTTTCTGCCACCGGTCATCTTACTATACTCATCTTCGCTATATTTATTAACAGCTTCACCAAAACCAATTGTTCCAGATATAATTTTGGCTCTTATTGAATCAAGCTTGTCAGCAGACTCTTTAATCTCTTCATTTGTAACAGGCGGTATTTTAAGTATGTGCCGAATAACTGCATCATCACCCGAGCGACTTACCATTTGTATTAGATGTAAACCGAACTTGGATCTAACAACTGGAGAAACCTGACCTTCTTTTAATTTAAAAGCAGCAGCAATAAATGTAGGATCCATAATTTTTTCAGTTTTGTTTACATTGTATTGTCCACCCGATTCTTTGCTTCCGGGATCTTCTGAATAAGATTTAGCTAATTGTTCAAATTTCTTTGAACCATCTTCTACCTGTTTCTTCCACTCATTTAATTGAGCTATAACGTAGCTTTCTACATCGCGATTTGCTTTCGGATACACAACAATTTCACTCACTTCTAATTCACTTTCGTAAAAAACAAGACTGTCTTTTGGTATCTTATTAAAATAATCATACACTTCATTAGGCGTTATGGTTACTTTTTCTACAATTTTTCTCCTCATTTGATCGCCTAAAGTTTGCTCTCTGATGGGCTGTCTAAAATCTTCTTTTAACTGATATACACTTTTACCGGCAACCTCTTCCAGAACTTCTTTAGAACCATATTGCGCAATAAACCCTCGAATGCGGTTATCCAACTGAGCATCTATATCGTCATCACTCAGAGGCAGGGAATCCTTTTCTGCCTGCAGAACCAGCGCTTTTTCGATCAAAGCTCTTTCGATCAAATTACATTCAGGATTTAAAGGCAAAGGTATTCCCTGGCGTTGCGCATCGAGAATAGCATTGTACACATCTGAACGCAAAATTATTTTATCGCCAACCTGCGCTACTATTTTATCAGCGATCACTCTTTTAGTCTGAGCGAAGGTTTTAAAAGAAAAGCAGGCGAAGGCGGCTGCAAATATGATTGATAGCGTAAAAAACTGCCTGGTTATAATATTCTTCATAATATTTTGTACTCTTTCAAAAGTATTGATTTGGCAACAGCAAATGGTCAGGCGCAAATTGTTTTAACAAAAAAAATAGCCGCAGATGTATTATTCTGTGCAATTAATCTGCGGCTATCTTATTTTTTGTGAACCAGCTTCTGGTTCTTTAAGCGACATCGTTGTGTCACTCACTTGTACGATATTTTCTTTATTCGTCTGTTTTAAAAAAGACCTGCCACTAAAACAAAGACCTGCCACACCTCTAAGGTGTCGCAGGTCTAAAACAGATGGAGATATGCAAATGTTATTTATAAAGTTCTTTTCACTTCTTCCTCTTCAAATGCTTCAATAATGTCACCTGTACGCAGGTCGTTGTAATTTTTAATTGTAAGACCGCACTCCATATTATTGGCAACTTCTTTTACATCATCTTTAAAACGTTTAAGTGAGCCAAGCTCTGCAGCCGCACCTTCGCCTTTCGGAAATTCAACTATGCCATCTCGAATGATACGAACTTTTGAATTTCTGAAAATCTTACCATCAAGTACAAGACAGCCTGCAACGGTAGCTTTATCAAATTTGTATACTTCTCTAACCTCTACATTGGCTGTGATCTTCTCGGTAAATTTAGGTTCAAGCATACCTTCCATCGCGCTCTTGATCTCATCGATAGCCTGGTAGATAATTGAATATAGTTTTATCTCGAGACCTTCATTTTCAGCTACTTTAGCAGCCTGGCTTGAGGGACGAACGTTGAAACCTATTAAAATTGCATCTGATGCAGTAGCTAAATTTACATCACTTTCAGAGATCTGGCCTACACCTTTATGTACTACTCTAACTGCAATTTCTTCGGTAGATAATTTTTGCAGCGAATCACTCAATGCCTCTACGGAACCATCTACGTCTCCTTTGATAATCAGGTTTAGCTCTTTAAAGTTTCCAAGTGCCAAACGGCGGCCAATCTCATCAAGGGTAATGTGTTTTCTTGCACGTAGACCCTGTTCGCGAAGTATCTGTGCACGTTTTGTGGCAATGTCTTTTGCTTCGGCCTCGTCCTCATATACACGGAATTTTTCGCCCGCCTGTGGAGCGCCGTTTAAGCCCAACACCAGCACCGGAGTTGATGGCGGAGCCACCGTTAATCTTTGGTTACGTTCGTTAAACATAGCCTTTATCTTACCAAAATGTTGTCCGCTCACCATTATATCTCCCTGTTTAAGCGTGCCATTTTGTACAAGTAAAGTTGCTACATATCCGCGACCTTTATCCAGGGTTGCTTCTACAATTGTACCACTTGCCTCTCTCTCAGGATTGGCTTTTAAATCGAGAATTTCTGCTTCAAGCAGAATTTTTTCGAGCAGGAGGTCTACGTTTACTCCTTTCTTCGCACTTAATTCCTGGCTTTGGTATTTTCCTCCCCATTCTTCTACCAGTATGTTCATCCCTGAAAGCTGCTCATAAATCTTTTGAGGATTAGCGCCTTCTTTATCTATTTTATTAACAGCAAAAATCATAGGCACATTCGCAGCCTGCGAATGGCTTATCGCTTCTCTTGTCTGTGGCATTACTGCATCGTCTGCAGCAATAACAATTACAGAAATATCGGTTACTTTAGCGCCCCTTGCACGCATGGCTGTAAATGCCTCGTGACCCGGAGTATCTAAGAACGTTATTTTTTTGCCCGAAGTTGTTTTAACCTCGTAAGCGCCTATATGCTGTGTTATACCTCCGGCTTCGCCCGCTACTACGTTTGCATTTCTTATATAATCGAGCAATGAAGTTTTACCGTGGTCAACGTGACCCATTATGGTAACGATAGGAGCCCTGGCTAAGAGATTATCTTCATCATCAACGTCTTCTTCTTCTTCCATTTCGGCCTGAGCCTCCATATCGATAAAATCTACATCAAATCCAAATTCACCCGCGACCAGTTCAATTACTTCTGCATCAAGACGCTGGTTAATAGATACCATTATTCCAAGACCCATACATTTACCAATTACTTCGGCAAAGCTTACATCCATCAAATTGGCAAGTTCGCTTACACTTATAAACTCAGTAACCAGTAATTTGTTATCCTCTCCTTCACCTCCGGCCTGGTCTGCAACACCGTCTCTTTTTGCTTTTCTGTATTTTGCCTTCAGGCTTTTACCCCGGCCAGATCCACCTGCAAGTTTTGCCTGTGTCTCACGTATTTTATCCTGTATTTCTTTCTGATCAATTTCTTTATCATCTCTGCGCTTATCAGTTGAACGCGGACCAAAACGGTTAGCGTTTTGTCCACCAGCACCTGCAGGACGATTTGGTCCGCCAGTTCCAGTACCAGCTCCACCAGGACGATTGAATCCGCCACCGGTATGATTACCACCTGCAGGACGATTAAATCCTCCTTGTCCCTGTCCTCCTGCCGGAGGACGCTGAGCTCCCGGTAATTCAGAAGAACGTGGACCGAAACGATTATTGGGGCCAGTGCTTTGTGTTTGTCCCTGAGGTTGCCCCTGCCTTTGCTGGTTAAAGGCCTGCTCTCCTTTACGATCGACCGGTATACGTTTACGCTTACGTTTTTCCAAATTTGACTGTTGCTTGGGACGTGTGTCACTTTCAACAGGTAGCTGAATTTTACCTAAAATCTTAGGACCTTCCAGTTTTTCAGCTTTGATATTTGAAATAACAGGTGCAGTTGCTTCCACTAATGCATCATTAACCGCAGGTTCGGTCTCTGCATATAAAGGTTGCTTAGGCTGAGATGGTACAGGCGCAGGTTCAGGATGAGTTACAACATCATTCTGCGGTTGTTTTTTTGAAACAGGTTGTGTTACTGCTTTTTTCTCATCCGCCTTTTTCAAACCTTTTTTAGGTCTTGTGGAAGAATCTATCGCTGAAAGGTCGATTTTGGTAATGATCTTTGGGCGTTCAATTTCAGGCGCTTCAATTTTAAGCGATACGGGTTGCTGTTCGGGTTCAAAAACTATATCCCCATTTATAGGAGCGGCCTGAATAGTATCGTTATTAACTAATTCTTCAACCGGTGATAATACTTGAGACGGTTTCTGTTGTTGAACAGGTTCATTTTGCTGAGGTTCTATGGTATCAGGCTGCTGCTGCACAATTTCAGGTTGTGGCTTTGGCTGCTCCTGTACGGGTGTTAGTACCTCAACTACAGGCTCGGGTGTTTTTGCAGGAGCTACTGTTTCCTGCACAGGTGCAGGTGGAGGTGTAACCGGTTTAGGAAATTCTTTCTTATTGAAAGTAATTTCTTCTTCGTCTCGTTTTTTTCTGCTTTCCTGCTGCACTCCTTTTGGAATTTCAACCAGGTCTGCCTTATTTTTTGCCACCTTATCCCCCTGGAACTGTTGCTGCAGTGAATGATACATGTCTTCGCTAAGTTTAGCAGTAGGTTTTAAATCGTCTCTGCTAAAACCCTTGCCCACAAGGAAGTCTACAATTGTATCCTGCCCAACATTAAATTCTTTGGCGGCGGCTAATAATCTCGGTAATTTAAGTTCTAACATTCAGTTTTTTTATTTGATCGTCGGCAATGTTTTCCTGAAACACAGCTCAAAAAGTAATCCTAAGTATCATGTGGAAAGCCATCGTTTTTTTAAAGCTTTTCCTTTAAGAATGCAACTCTTATTTCGTTAATGCATTATAACAGAACCGGTAATTTTATAACAGTTATTCTTTATTCAAAGAAGTTATAAATGTAACCTATGCATTCAATATTTTCTTCCAAAACTTCTAATAAAGAAATAATTATATTTCGAAGGATAAAGATCTGATTGGCTGAAAAAAACAAATAAACTATAAACAATTTAAAAGATAAAAGTCAGGCATGCCGAACATTTCTTATGCGAAAACTGTAGCAATCACTTCATTTCTTACGGCAGCTATAACTATTCTTTTTCAAATTCATTTTTCAGTACTCCGCGGATTTCGTTTATTGTTTCTTTTTCGAGGTCTGTACGACGCTCTAACTCTTCTGCGGTCAGGTCTAAGACGCTTTTTGCAGTGTCGCAACCTATACGCTTCAATTCATCAATGATCCACGGTTCAATTTCGTCGCTGAATTCTTCAAGGTCTATGTCAAATTCTTCTACTTCTCCTTCATTGTCGCGGTAAACATCTATTTCGTAACCCGTAAGCTCGCAGGCAAGTTTTATGTTTACTCCCCGCCGCCCAATAGCCAGTGAAACCTGGTCAGGTTTTAGGTAAACACTTACATGTTTGCTTTCCTGATCAATATCTATAGTGGTAATTTTTGCCGGAGTAAGCGACCTTTGTATTAAAAGATTTGTATTATTCGTCCAGTTTATTACGTCTATGTTTTCGTTTTTCAATTCACGAACTATTCCATGAATACGACTGCCTTTCATACCTACGCAGGCACCAACCGGATCAATTCTGTCATCGAAACTTTCTACTGCAACTTTTGCTCTTTCTCCCGGATCCCGAACGATTTTTCGAACAACAATCAGGCCATCGAAGATCTCAGGAACTTCAATCTCAAGCAATTTAGCAAGGAATTTTGGGCTGGTTCTACTTAATATGATTACCGGCGTATTATTTTTTAAATCTACTCTTTCAACAACTGCACGAATGCTTTCTCCCTTCTTAAAAAAGTCACTTGGAATCTGCTCTGACTTAGGAAGAATCAATTCGCTTCCGTCTTCATCAAGCAGCAAAACTTCTTTTTTCCAAACCTGGTAAACTTCTGCACTTACGATTTCACCAATACGCTCACCGTATTTTTTTACAAGCACATTTTTCTTTAAATCGTTAATACGGCTTGCAAGAGTTTGCTTTGCTGCTAAAATAGCACGACGTCCAAAATCGAAAATATTTACTTCTTCATACAATTCTTCACCTACTTCAAAATCCGGTTCTATCTTGGTAGCAACGCTATATGCAATTTCAGCAAGCGGATCCATTACTTCTCCATCTTCTACGATCATTCGGCGGCGAATGATCTCGAGGTCGCCTTTTTCGGCGTTTACAATTACGTCGAAATTTTCGTCACTTGTATACTTCTTACGCAACAAAGTCTTAAATACATCCTCAACCACTTTCATTAGTGTAGGACGGTCGATGTTTTCAGCGTCCTTAAATTCCTGGAATGCTTCGATCAGGTTAATGCTTGCCATAAATATAAAAATTAAAAAGGCGCGTCTTATTGTAAGACCGGTCTGTTTTTAAAATTGGATTTGAACAGTGGTTGTTTTAATATTATCGAATGATACTATGTGCTGGTGTGTCTGTGCCTTTTTGCCTTTTCCTACCGTATGCTCAATAATAATGTCTGTTTCTGTAACTTCTATTAACTTTCCCTCTTTTTGTGTTTCATCTTTAAAAGTTATCAAAACATTTCTGCCGATATTTTTTATATACTGGCGATGCAGTTTTAAAGGCTCATCAACACCGGGAGAGGAAATTTCTAATGAAAAATTGCCATCGGGAAACATTTCACTTTCTTCGATCTTTGTATACAACTTACGGTTGTACCTGACACATTTTTCGATAGACATTCCTTCATCGCTGTCAATAAAGATCTTAATGTTATTAGTAGGTTTTATTTTTACCGAAACCAGGAAATCACCTGGTTCTGCTGCAAGAAGGTCGTTTAGCAAGCTTTCTATTTCTGCTATAAAGGTTTCGTTAGCCATGTAAAAAAGGAGAAGGGAACGATAATCGTTCCCTTCAATTGTTCATTTCGAAAGCAAATGTATGGAAAAGGACATATATCATCCAAATCTTCAAACCATTTTAACTTGATTTACCTGTTTCTTTTGGTTAACCTTTTGTAAAAAACAAGGAATAGTGCCCTTTTTAATATACTTACTATTTGTGGATAGTACCTTTGCCCGATTATGTTTATACGTTTATTATTTTGGTTTGTCGTATTCTATATGTCATTTAAGTTCCTCATCAGGTTTGTATTGCCTCTTATGATTACAACAAAAAATATACGTTCAAAGATGAAGGACGTGCGACCAAGCCCGGGAGAAACCGAAAACAATCAATCGATGAATTCGAATAGTGAGAATACGAAAGATTATTCGTCTTCCAAAGGAGATTATATAGATTTTGAAGAGATAAAGTAAATGCAGGCTTTGCCCGAATGAATAGTTTGTGCTTTTAACGCACTCCAATTTTGCCTAAAAGATCGCCATAACCGTTATTGAAGACATCTATTTCAACGCCAAGTGTAGTACCTAACTCTTTATAATCATTGTTCCCGGTTTTCCACATTCCGTTTTCTTTTTCCAGGACTAACTCGTCGGGAACTGTATGGGATTGATTTTCTTTTACAATGATCTTTGCTTTGTATTTCTGCAGCTCTACCCTGTAAATATTATAAAAAGCAGTTCGTGCATTAATGATAGCTTTTGCTTCGAAAAGAGGCTTCATGAGATGTAATTTTAGTCTTTCTATTTGTAATAATGTAAGCAGCGGAAAGGGTATTTATCACTTTGCAATAAGTAAATGTAGGCAAGCTATATCAATTTAATACATAAAAATTGTTCCACTATGACCTTCAGTTGAACGAAATGCGTCGCAACAAAATCTTCATCGTCATTCACATGTTTGGTTTATACAAGACAAATGTATTAAAGTTCATAAAATAAAAAAGCTGCCCTGCAACTTTAGTTGAAGACAGCTTTTTTATAATATAGATGATATTTATGCTACGGTTTCGGCTTTTTTAGAATCACGCTTTCTTGATTCTTCATCGAGCATTACTTTTCGCATACGCACATTTTTCGGTGTTACTTCGATGCACTCATCCTGCTGAATGTACTCCATGCATTCTTCAAGAGTTAATAATGTTTTGGGGGCAATTCGTGAAGCGTCGTCGCTTCCGCTTGCACGGTGATTGGTTAGCTTTTTTGGCTCTGTTGCATTTACAACCAAATCTCCCGGTTTAATGTGCTCAGCAATGATTTGACCGGTATATACCTCTTCTCCCGGATCAACGAAAAACTTACCGCGATCCTGTAATTTATCTATTGAATAACCAGTCGTTTTTTCAGTATTCTTTGAAATCAGCACGCCATTGCTTCTTCCGGGAATATAACCTTTCCAGGGTTTGTATTCGTGGAAACGATGAGCCATAACCGCTTCACCTTGCGTATTGGTAAGCATTTGAGAACGTAGTCCAATTAAACCTCTTGAAGGAATATCAAACTCAAGGTGCTGCATTTCTCCTTTGCTTTCCATAACCAGCATCTCACCTTTGCGTTGGGTAACAAGGTCAATTACTTTGCCGCTCAGTTCCTGGGGTACATCTACCACCAAAACTTCATAAGGCTCATGTTTTTTACCATCAATTGTTTTAACCAATACCTGCGGGTTACCTACAGTTAATTCATAACCTTCACGGCGCATGGTTTCAACCAATACACCTAAGTGAAGAATACCGCGGCCAAACACGTTGAAACTATCGGCGCTGTCAGTATCTTCTACCCTTAGTGCAAGGTTCTTTTCGGTTTCTTTCATCAGGCGGTCGCGAAGGTGACGTGAGGTTACAAACTTGCCGTCTTTACCAAAGAAAGGCGAGTTGTTGATGCTAAACATCATACTCATCGTAGGCTCGTCGACGCTGATAACAGGAAGTCCTTCGGGATTTTCAAAATCGGCAATGGTATCGCCGATGGTAAAATCTTCAAGTCCAACTACTGCGCAAATATCACCTGCTAAAACCTCAGTAACTTTTCTTTTACCGAGCGATTCAAAAATATACAGCTCCTTAACTTTTGATTTTTTGATGCCGTTTGCGGTTACCAGGCTAAATGGCTGGCCTTCTTTAATGCTTCCGCGGTTTACTTTTCCGATAGCCACACGGCCAAGGAAAGTGGAGTAATCCAAAGTAGTTATCTGCAACTGCAGATTTCCTTCTGGTACTTTTGGCTCGGGTACATATTCTAAAATGCCGTCTAACAAGGGCGTTATATCATCTGTCTGCTCGTTTTTGCTGTTAAACCAACCGTTTTTTCCTGAACCGTAGAAAGTAGGAAAATCAAGCTGTTCTTCGGTTGCATCAAGATTGAAGAATAATTCAAAAACGGCATCATGCACTTCGTCGGGGCGGCAATTGGGCTTATCAACTTTGTTAATGATTACAATAGGTTTAAGGTTAAGCTGCAATGCTTTCTGTAATACAAAACGGGTTTGAGGCATCGGCCCTTCAAAAGCATCTACTAAAAGGCAAACACCGTCTGCCATTTTCAAAACCCTTTCTACTTCACCACCAAAGTCGGCGTGACCCGGCGTATCGATCACATTAATTTTTACGCCTTTATACACTACAGAAGCATTTTTACTAAAGATCGTAATGCCTCTTTCTCTTTCGAGGTCGTTACTATCCATAATTAAGTCACCTGTTTCCTGGTTAGCACGAAAAACGTTGGTTTGATGAAGAATTCTGTCAACCAATGTAGTTTTACCGTGGTCAACGTGCGCAATAATGGCGATGTTTCTGATATTCATAACCTAATCCGCTGCTCGCAGACTTTCAATTTAAAATTTAAAAATGTCCTCTTAAAAAAATTCCCCCTTCAAGGGGGCAGAGGTTTAAGGCTGCAAATGTAGGTCTTTACAACCGTTTTTCCTTCTGATGAAGGTTACGGTAATCTTAATAATACTTAAAAGTTATTTAAACTGTAATGGCACGGAAATATTGTTCATTAAAAACAGGGTGAACCAGATCGGGGTGGAAGAAGACGAAAGTATCTGCGCAAACGATAAAAAAGGTGAGTAAAAGTTGTTTGAACCGAGCCGAATTGCTACTATGAGTCAATTGTTGCGTCGCACTCGTGTACTTTTCATTCTTTATTCGACAAGCCAAAAGAGTCCTATTTTATCCCAACTGCTTTCCTTGTATTTAGCTTAAAGGAAATGTTTAAAATGGGCGGTTTTCCTTAACCCAGATACGTATATAATTTGCAATGTCACTTGTGGCAGTTCCGGGAGGAAATAGTTTTCCCACGCCCATATCGTTAAGCGCTTTCATATCATCCTGCGGAATGATACCGCCACCCGTAAGCAGCACATCGTCCATTTGCATTTCTTTCATCATCTTAATGATTTTGGGAAATACGGTCATGTGGGCTCCGCTTAAAATGCTTATTCCGATTGCATCTACGTCTTCCTGTAACGCTGCATTTACTACCATTTCGGCCGTTTGCCGAAGGCCGGTATAAATTACTTCCATACCTGCATCACGAAGCGCTGTCGCAATTACTTTTGCGCCGCGGTCGTGGCCGTCGAGCCCTACTTTGGCAATTAATATTCTAAGTGGTCGTTCGTTTTGCGCAATCATTTATAGGTGGTTAATAATATGCAGGGAATAAGTAAAAATTACTGAAGCTTGTCGAGTATATCCATAAACTCTTCGATTGTAATACATTCAACTTTGGGAAAGGGAATTTGTTTAAGAATGTTAAAATGTTTGTCGTTAGTAACCAGATAATCAACATTTGCAGCTATCGAACAATCGACAAATTTTATTGTCATCAGGATCCACGGTGAGCAAGCGCCATTTGTAATAAACCTGTGTATTGACTACATAATTTGATTCATGTAAAAATCTGTCAACCATTTCTGCTTTTGTCTTTTGAAACTTCTGTTGAAAAACCTCCAAATACTCAAATGCAATATCAGTTGAAACGTAAAGTTTATAAGAGCCTCTAACTAAATTTTTGAAAACAGCATTAAATCTTGAAAAAGGATTAAGGCACTGAACGAAAATATTGCTGTCTATAACTACTTTCATTTGTAGGCAGTTCTAAAGTGTTCATCTTTCCAGCCGTCAACAATTTCCGGTGTGTAACCCTTCTCCAAAGATTCTTTTTCGACTTCTTTCATTAATTTATTTGCTAAATATTCTGAAAGCAACTGTTTGATCTCGTATAACTCTTCTTCAGATTGATTCTCACGAAACAATTTCAAAATCTCAAGTTGTGCATTATTCAGTGATGGCATATTTTATATTTTAAATACAATTTACAAAAAACAGATTTCCTAATTTACAAAACTTACCCCTTTCTTTATTCTTGTAACCGTTTGCTCTTTACCAATCAATGCTGCAATATCAAATACACCTGGTCCAAATTTTCCGCCTACCAGCATTATTCTAAAAGGCAATTGCAGTTCGCCCATTTTTATTCCTTTTTCGGCCGCTGTTTCTTTAAAGAGCGTCTCTATGTTTGCTGCATTCCATTCTTCGAGCAGGGTTAATTTTTCTAAAAGTATGTCGAAGAACATGGCTTTGTCATCGTTCCATTTTGGCTTCACTGATGCGATGTCTATTGTTTGCGGAGCGATAAAAAAGAAAGAGGCCTGCGGCCAGAAATCGGTTAAAAGGATGCACCTGTCTTTCACCAATTCCAACACTTTTATAAACTTTTCTTCATCTTTAATAATCACTCCTTTTTCCTCAAAATCTTTTTTTACTGTCATCTGCCATTTGCTAACAGGCAACTTCTTTATCCATTCGTGGTTAAACCACTTCGCTTTTTCATAATTAAATTTTGCCCCGCCTTTATGTACCTTCTCTAATGAAAATCTTTCTATCAGTTCTTCGATTGAAAATAGCTCTTGCTCTGTTCCATCATTCCAGCCAAGTACTGCAAGCAGGTTTATAAAAGCTTCAGGCAAAAAGCCTAACTCGCGAAAGCCCGTTGTTAGTTCTTCATTTCTTGGGTCTTTCCAGTTCATAGCAAACACAGGAAAACCAAGCCGGTCGCCATCGCGTTTACTTAACTTGCCATGTCCATCAGGTTTTAAAATGAGTGGCAGGTGAGCCCATTGCGGCATATCTTCTATCCAGCCTAAATACTTCCAAAGTAAAATGTGAACGGGAGCGCTTGGCAGCCATTCTTCACCCCGAAAAGCATGCGTGATTTTCATAGCGAAATCATCTACCACAACTGCGAGATGATAGGTAGGCATTCCGTCTGCTTTCAAAAGTACTTTGTCATCTGACAAAGAAGAATTGAAACTTACTTCGCCGCGTATCATATCAGTGAAAGTAAGCGTTTCATTTTCAGGCATTTTTATACGGATAACATACGGCATTCCTTCACTTAATAAACGCCTTACTTCATCTTCACCAAGTGTAATTGAGTTACGCATCTTTTCGCGTGAAGCCTGGTTGTATTGGGGTGACGGGTTCTCCTCAGTCCTGAATTTTTCACGCATTTCTTCCAGTTCCTGGGGAGTATCAAAAGCGTAGTAAGCATTTCCCTGGCTCACAAGCTGCTCAGCATATTGCCTGTACATTTCTTTTCTTTCGCTCTGGCGGTACGGTGCATAAGGCCCGCCATTCAGCGGACTTTCATCAGGTTCGAGACCGCACCATTTCAGGCACTCCTGAATATATTCTTCTGCTCCTGCTACATATCGTGCCTGGTCTGTATCTTCAATACGCAAAACAAACGTACCGTTGTGTTGCTTGGCAAATAAATAGTTGTATAAAACCGTTCTTACACCGCCAAGGTGCAAGCCACCGGTTGGTGAGGGCGCAAACCGAACTCTTACTTTCTTTTCCATGGCGGCAAAGATAAACCTTGATAATGCTTGAATAAAAAAGCATTTTAAGTTGCAATAATTAAATGAACAACACTTTTAAAACAATTATAAACGCCAGCCTTTTCAGGAGGAGGATCTCACTAAGTCAGCATGACCGGGTGAAGTTTTTAATATTACTGTGTGGTTGTTTTATGCTTTTCATTTCTTCAGATGCTTTAACGCAGTTGACTTATAAAGAGTTACAGGTACAATATGACTCTGCCTGGACTTTTAAGAACCTGCAGATAATACCCATAAGATTTAAAGATGGAGAAGGTGCGCCTGCTGCAGGTCCTGTAATTGGTCCAAATCCTCTTTCGTTGTCTGATGCCATGCTAAAGAACAAAATAAAGGTGCAGGAAATGCAGTACGAGAAAGGCGCCGATGTAAACTGGCTGCAGGTAACAAACCATTCGAAGCAGGATGTGGTGATTGAGAGCGGAGAAATATTGGATGGTGGAAAACAAGACCGGATGATTGGCGAAACAAAGATTCTGGCTGCCGGTACGACTGACTATATAAATGTTTTTTGCATAGAAAAAAGGCGATGGACAGACAAGCCTAAAGGATTCAGGACAGCAGGAGTAGCGAACAGCGAATTGCAAAAAACAATGAATCTAAAAAAGCGGCAGTCCGAAGTGTGGAAGGAGATTGACCGGCAATTTGCCGTAAACAATAAAAAAAGTGAAACCTTTTCTTATGTTGATTTATACAAGAACGGTCAACAGGATGATAGTGACTACATTCGGTTTTTTGTAAACAAATACAGCGAAACAGACAGCAGCTTTGCCGGATTCATTTTTCTTACCGATAACCGAATAATCAGTACTGAATTGTTTTGTACTGCACAGCTTACCGACTTTGCTTTTAGAAATATATTAAGCAGCAATATGCAAACAGCAAGGACAAGTGGCTCTCCGCCTCGTGTGCCCGTGGCAAAGGCAAGAGAGTTTATGGATAAAGTAATACTGAATGAACCGTCTCAAAAAATCTATATAACTGCTCATGGAAAGTTGCAGGTCAGCAATGGAAGGGTGATACAGTTAATTGCTTATGATGAGTGATGATTTTGGTACAAGCTTTTTCCAACACGATTTAGCATCGTTGCGTCGCATTACGTTCATCTTTTTTTACTTTGTTCATCTTTTTTGTTTTGCTGTTAAGATTGCACGCAGATGTGCCACACCTCAAAGGTGTGGCACATCTTGAAATAAAACATTTAAGAATATAAAACGAGTAGTTCCGGAAGGCACTGCCGTACAAGAGAGTGACACAACGATGCTTCATCCATATTCAACTGCCGGGTAACAAAAAAAATAAAAAATAAAGCCACCGTATAGAAATACAGCGGCTCAAACCTTAAACATTATATTCGCCGAAAACTTTTATAAACGGTTAGATTCGTTTTCAATACTTGTTTTTCTTTCCCTTGCCAATTTTACCTGGCTACAACAACAACGGTACTGGGATGTTACCTATGCCTCGCGACTATCGAGCCGTTTTGAGCAAATGCTGCAGTACTTAGTAAGATTGCCGAAATAGTAAATAGAAGTATTCTCATGTCTCTGAGATTGTGCGGCAAAACTATTATGCGTACTGTGCCCAGAAGACCAAATAAGTATAAGCGGTTGCAAAAGCAGGATGAAAGTACCGGCGGCAAAAAAGTGGGATGAATGTTTAAAAAAAAGAAGTAAAGAAATTTATAACCAGACATGCGGTTTTTTGTTCTTTTGCAGCATGTATTTGATCACAACGCCCTGGTGGCTTAGAAAGTTATATTCTTCAAAACTTACCTGGCAAATACCAACGGAGAAAAAGGAAATATTTATCACGTTTGACGACGGTCCTCATCCTTCCGTTACTCCTTTTGTGTTAGATTGTTTAAGGCAGTACCATGCAAAAGCGACTTTTTTTTGTATAGGTAAAAATGTGGTTCAGTACCCGCAGGTGTATCAGCAGATTTTAAAGGAAGGCCATGCGGCAGGCAATCATACACAGAACCATTTAAACGGCTGGAAGACTGATGATACTTTTTATCTCAAAGATGTTATTCTTGCGCAACAGGCTATTCATAGCAACCTCTTTCGCCCGCCTTATGGAAGGATAACAAGGTCGCAGGTAAAAGAACTGACGCCACAATTTAAAATCATTATGTGGAGTGTGCTAAGTGGAGATTTTGATGTTTCCCTTTCTCCTGAAAAATGTCTTCAAAATGTTGTTTCAAATACCTGTGCAGGCTCTGTTATCGTTTTTCACGACAGTGAAAAAGCCTTTGCGAGATTAGAATATGCCTTACCAAAAGCGCTTAAATATTTTGCAGAAAATGGGTATAAGATGAATGTGATAGAGAGTGATAGATAGTTGACAGATGTTAGATGACACACAGATAACAGATGACGGATAACACGCAAATGCTTTGGGTTCGGCACTGTCAACCGTCATCTATCAACTGTCATCTTTCTAAACCCCCTTCAAAGGTTTGGGGCAAAAAAAATTGGGCCTGAGGTAGAAACCACGGCCCGTTTTTAATCCGTACCCTATGAAAACTAAGTTTTGATTCTATTAATATCGCTTTAACTGTATCCGATGCTGTAATTCCTGGCGTAAACGCATTGGTTTGGATATAAACGCATATCATGCAAACTTTATTTCGGAGGGTAATGAAAAATATATTATTAGTTGTTTTTGCAGAAATGCTGTTTGTTCGATGCAAGTGAATGGGGTGCATAATTTTTAAAAAGGTGAACTTTGTACTATGAGATTTATTGATAGTCATACCCATTTATATTCAAAGGATTTTGAAAAAGATTTTGAACAGGTATTGCAGAGAGCCCGGAATGCAGGAGTGAAAAAATTTTATCTTCCTGCTATAGACAGTGAGGTAATAGAAGACATGCTAAAGCTTGAAGAACTTTACCCGGATGAGTTTTTTCCCATGATGGGATTGCATCCCTGTTCGGTAAAAGACAATTACTTGCAAGAGCTTGAAATAGTTGAAAAATATTTATCACAAAGAAAGTTTGCAGCAGTGGGAGAGATAGGTTTAGACTTTTATTGGGATACGACTTTTACAAAACAGCAGTTTGATGCTTTTAACAAACAAATGGAGCTTGCTTTACTTTATCATTCACCAATTGTTATTCATACCCGCAATGCAATGAAAGAAACGATCGATGCAGTAAAACCGTTTGCTGCACGGGGACTTAGCGGCATTTTTCATTGTTTTGGTGAGACCAGAGAAATTGCTGCACAAATCATAGACCTTGGTTTTTATCTTGGCATCGGCGGAGTGCTCACTTATAAAAATGCTCATCTTGGCGAGACTTTAAAAGACATTCCTCTCGACAGAATTGTACTGGAAACAGATGCTCCTTACCTCTCACCTGTTCCTTTTAGAGGCAAGCGAAATGAAAGCAGTTACATAACTTTTGTGGCGGAGAAGTTAGCCCAGGTAAAAAATGTAAGTGTTGAAGAAATAGCTACGGTCACATCAGCCAATGCAGAAAAAATATTCGGTCACTGATTTTCAAATCCTATTTTTGCGTCCCGTAAAAAGGAGAGTTGTCCGAGTGGTTGAAGGAGCACGCCTGGAAAGTGTGTATACCTGAAAGGGTATCGAGGGTTCGAATCCCTCACTCTCCGCAACTATACAAAGTAAATGCCTAACAGTTAATATGTTAGGCTTATTTATTTTCAGTAGGTAGTAGAAAAGGGAGCAATTATTGTAAGTTGGTCCCGATTTTCTTAATGTCAGAAACAAAAAAGCGGCCTGTTGCCGCATATCCCCGGTACTTAGCATTTCGCCTTTCCTTACGGAGCTTGTTTAACCAGTCCATTCTTCTTTTCGTATTGATCAATATAATTAGCCAGGGCTGAATTGATTATGTTTTTTATGTTCACTCTATCCCAGTACGCAATAGAATTAATCTTGTTCGCATAATCTTCATTAACAATGTAAGTTCTTCTCACTTCATTGATCTTACCTGCTGCATCCTTTTTTGATTTTTCTTCTTTTTGCATTTAGAAAAATTTAAATCAAAAGTAATATAAAGAATTATTATAAGTAATTATTTTTTAGTTTATTAATGTTACTAAGTAATATTATATTACTTTTGTTAGGTTTACAAGCATACTATTAATGCTAATCAAGGGTTAAAATAGTAAGAGCGATGTGAATAACAATTGAGATTA
>CAXUMK010000033.1:0-20771 GCA_964251885.1 uncultured Segetibacter sp.
ACGAGAAACATCATAAGCAGAAACCATTTATCTGCAAGAGAACTTGAAACAGCTTTTTGTGAAAGTGAATTGATAATCAGCAGGAGCGGATATACAACTGTGATGGACATTTGTAAGTTGCAAAAAAAATCTGTTTTAGTTCCAACTCCCGGACAAACTGAACAGGAATATTTGGCAAAACACTTAGAAAAGCAAGGATGGTGTGTAGCTGCTAAACAAGATAATTTTTCTTTGAATAAGATATTGAATAAGGTGAAACACTTTGATTATACATTTCCCACGTTGAATATGGAGGAATATAAAAGCGTAGTAGATGAATTTGTAAAAAAGCTGCGGAATAAAATGTGAGGAAGCACCAAAATGGTTTGCTGTACAAGGGTGCGACGCAAGGATGAAGCTATGAAAAACAACTGCCGGAAAACAAAAAATAGTTACTAAAAACTAATCGTCTGACTTGGGATAATCAAAGAACCAAAATTCTTTGTGTGCCGTTTCAAAGTCTTCCCATTTGTTTATATCTGCCTTCACTGCAAAAATTGCGCAGGTTGGCATATCATCGATCGTCGTGGTACTTATCTTATTGGCAAAATTGGTAATGCCGGGATTGTGGGAGAACAAGGCTATCGTTTTTAACCCGTTGTCGAGGCTATTGATGGAATCAAAAAATGCTTCAATGTTTGGCTCGTATAAGGATGGAATGGTCACGATACTCTTTTGCTTCTGGCCGTACACTTCAGCAAATAAAGCTGCGGTTGTAAAAGCTCTTTTGGCAGGACTGCTTACAAAAGCATCGATCTTAATGTCTTTCTTAAACAGCCTCTTGGCCATAGCCGGAGCATCGGTTTTTCCACGATGATTTAATACACGGTCAAAATCATCGACGTCAAAATCCCAGCTACTTTTTGCATGGCGAATAAGAAGAACTGATTTCATAAGAGTGTTATGAAAGATAGATAATTAAGATTAATAACCCCTCGAGTTGCTGCCTTCCATATAATTGATAAAGGCCTTGTTTACGACCTTGTTTCCACCGGGAGTAGGATAATTGCCGGTAAAATACCAGTCGCCTGTATTGGTGGGGCAGCTTGCATGCAGGTCTTCAATCGTTTGATAAATTACTTCAACAGGAAAATCAATATCGTCAGGGGTAATTAATTCAGCTATCTTTTTTGAGATCCTGCCGGTTGTAAACGGTTTATAAACCTGCCTTACTACATTTTCGGTATGCAGTTTATTGCACTGTTTCAGTTGAAGGCATCTTTGATATATATCTTCCAGCAGTCCTTCCATTCCTCTGTCTTTAAGCAATTCTATTGCTGCCCTGAAAGCAATAAAATCTCCCAGCTTACTCATATCAATGCCATAACAATCAGGGTATCGTATTTGCGGAGCGGACGAGACAACAATGATCTTTTTAGGGCTTAACCGCGAAAGCATTCTTACAATGCTTTCTTTCAGAGTCGTTCCCCGTACAATTGAATCATCTATTACCACCAGCGTATCTTCTCCTTTTCTAACAGTGCCGTAAGTAATGTCGTACACATGCTGCACCATTTCGTTGCGGTTAGAGTCTTGTGTAATAAAAGTGCGCAGCTTTACATCTTTTATCGCGATCTTTTCCTGGCGGATCTTACGGTTTATCATCGTTGCCAGCTTTTCTTCGGTTATATCATTTCCCCAGCTAAGTATGCGTTGCACTTTTATCTGGTTAAGGTAATCTTCCATTCCTTTGCACATACCATAATAAGCAATTTCGGCAGTGTTGGGTATGTAAGAGAAAATGGTATCCTTCAGATTATAATCAACTGATTCTAACACAGCTTTACTCAGATGATTGCCAAGAGCCATTCGTTCACGGTAGATTTTCTCATCACTTCCACGAGAGAAATAGATCCGCTCAAAACTGCATGCACGTCTTTCTTTTGCCTCAAGCACCTGCTCTACTTTATATTCTCCATGCGCCTTTACTATTAATGCATTTCCCGGCATTAATTCGTGCACTTCATTTTCACCCACATTAAATGAAGTTCTGATAGCCGCTCTTTCGCTGGCAGCCACAATTACTTCATCATCTATATAATAATAAGCGGGGCGAATGCCATGTGCATCTCTTAAAACAAAACTGTCGCCATTACCCACTAATCCGCCAATAGTATAGCCTCCATCAAACAAAGAAGCAGATTTTCTTAAAACAGAGGCGATGTTTAATTTTTCAGGATCAAGGTTATCCTCTTCTGCTAAATAGTAATGAATGACTTCAACCATTGCAGCGAGGTCGCTTTGTTTTGAAAAAGTACCAGGTTCGAAGTTGATGTGTTTATATAGTTCTTCTATATTAATCAAATTAAAATTTCCTGCAAGTGCAAGGTTACGTGCAGGGGCAACTTCTCTTTTTATGAAAGGATGGCAAAAATCTACGTTATTCTTTCCCTGTGTTCCGTAGCGAAGATGACCCAACAAAAGTTCTCCTAAAAAAGGAAGATGACCTTTTAAAAGACCAGGATGTTGTTTTATTGTTGGTTGAAATTTTTCGAGCTCTGCAACCTCTTTGCCAATTGTAGCAAACAAATCGGCGATCGATTGAGGTTCAACACTTCTAATTCTGTGCAGAAAAGGATAACCTGGTTCTACGCTCAGCTTTACCGCAGCCATGCCTGCACCGTCCTGCCCGCGGTTGTGCTGCTTCTCCATAAGCAGGTACAGCTTGTTAAGTCCGTACAAAACAGTACCGTATTTTTGAAGATAATACGAGAAAGGCTTTCTTAAACGAATGAATGCAAGACCGCACTCATGTTTTATGTCATCACTCATATAAGTGTATAAAGAAGTGGCGAAGGTACAACTCCCCGTAAAATAATTGGTTAATTAAAGTTTAGAACTATTAACATATCCCTTTTTGCCCATTGCCTATTGCCTCATTGACTTATTATTGTCCAGCATCCAATTTGCCAACGTTTTGGGATTGTCTTTTTGCCCATAGCCCATTGCCTATTGACTTATTGCCTCATTGACTATTGCCCACCAGTCTCTCGGCAAGCCATAGAAATTCTGTGACAAAAGTGTGAACAGAATTTGAAAATGACTCATCAATGAGATTTCCTTCAGTACCAAATTTTTTATCGATATAAGGAGTTACCAGCATATACGGACTTGGAATTCCAAATAAAGCGCCTATCAGTAACTGCAGTTGCTGGCTTGCACGCATACCACCCATAGAACCGGTAGAGGCTGTAACTATTCCAAAAGCTTTATGCATTTGTTTTGGAAAATGGTCAAATATATTTTTCATGGGGGGAGTATAGCTGCCATTGTACTCCGGTGTTACAATTATAAAAGCATTTGCAGCAAACATTCTTTTTGCAAGAGGCTTGTACTTATCGGGAGTGTTGCTTACAGAAGAATAAACCTGCTCCTGCAGCATTGGAAAATTCCATTCTCTTACATCAATGATATCAATATTGTGAGCAGTTTTTTCACTAAGAAGTTTTTGTAAAAAAATAACCAGTCTAAATGTTACACTTTCCTGCCGCGGACTTCCTGATACTATTTCAATGTTCATTATCTTCTTCTTTTATGTAGCGGCTTTTGTCATTCAAATTATACTGTCAGCGAATAAAAACGTGCAGTAATTTTTGGAGCCGGGCTGCATTACTACTATTTTACATCGTTGCGTCGCACACTTCTGCTTCTTTGTTTATTATTCAGCAACAATCATTTGTTTTCACTTATTCACTGATTGACTGATTGACCGTTTGACTTATTGACTTACTGACTTACTGCCTGTTTCTCCTTAAAGCAAAAACCATACTTGTTAAATACAATAAAGCAAAAAAGCAAGCCACGGCTTTTAACCTCTGGGCTTGCTTTTCAAAAGCGCTATTCATTTAAGCTTGTTTTACCATTTCTATATTCAATGCCAGTTTTACGTCATCTGCTACTACCAATCCACCCGCTTCTGTAACTGCACTCCATTTTAAACCAAAGTCTTTACGGTTTATTTTGCCATTTACTTCAAATCCTAATCTTTCAAATCCCCAAGGATCTTTTGTTGCTCCGTTATATTCCACTTTTAGTTCAACAGACTTGGTTACATCACGAATGGTGAGGTCACCTGTTAAAGTGTATTCTTCATCAGACAATTTCTTTATGCCTGTTGACTTAAAAGTCATTTTCGGGAATTGCTCAGCATTAAAAAAGTCATCCCCTTTTAAATGCGCATCTCTTTGCTCATTTTTAGTATCAACGCTGTCAATATCAGCTTCAAAAGTTATCTGTGCATCAGACAAGTCTTCTTTCTCAGCAATAAGCGTTGCATCAAATTTTTTAAACTGCCCTGAGGCTGTAGAGATCATCAAATGTTTTACCTTAAACACTACATCTGAGTGTGCTGCATCAATTTTGTAAGTTGCCATAATTGTTTGTTTTATTTTGATTATTAAGATTTATTCTTTTAAGCTGCCATTGGTACGTCGATCAATAATAACTCCGCATCAGTATCGGCAGTTATTGCAAGTGTACCGGTATCCCAGATGCCGATTGCATCTCTTTTAAATAGTGTTTGTTCGTTTATAGTCACGCTGCCGTTAATTACAAATGCATAAACACCGTTTCCTGTTTTTTTAATTTGGTATGAAGCAGAAAAACCACTTTTTAAATGGCCAAGTGAAAACCATGCATCCTGGTTTATCCAGACAGCCTTTTCGTTGTTGGGAGCGACAACTGTTTGAAACGTATCTATCATTTCAGCAGGATCAAATGTCTTTTGATCGTATCGTGGAGTAATGTTCCTTTTTTTAGGTATCACCCAAATTTGTAAGAAGTTGGCTGACTGGTTTTTAAAATGATTGTACTCCGAATGTTTTATACCTGTTCCTGCACTCATTATCTGTACGTCATTCTCGTTTATGACCGCCTGTGTTCCCATACTGTCTTTATGCTCAATAGCGCCTTTCAGCGGAATTGAAATGATTTCCATATTATCATGAGGATGTGTTCCAAAACCCGATCCGCCGGTAATTACATCGTCATTCAAGACCCTTAACATTCCAAAATGTACTTTTTCAGCATCGTAATAGTTACCAAAGCTGAAAGAATGGTGACTGTCTAACCAGCCAAAGCTGACATGACCTCTGCGGTCTGCAGCATGCAATATTGATTTCATAAACATATTTTTAATGTATATACATCTATTTATATAAAAAAATTTTATTCCTTTTGCCTCATATTCTCTAAAAGCAGATTTAGCTGGCTTGCGTTTTCTTCATCAATTACAACCGAGTTGATAAATACCTGGTCAACCTTTTGTGAAGCCTCTTTCAAAATTTGTATACCCTTGTCTGTAAGAGCAATCTCTGTTTCCCGTTTGTCAATGTCAGATGTGGTTCTGTCGACGTATTTTTTTGCTACCAGCCTGTCTGCTATACGTGGTACGTTTGAGCTGCGTTCAATCATTCTGGAGCCAATGTCTTTTACACACATTTTTTCAGGATGTTTCCCTTTCAAAATCCGCATTACATTGTACTGTTCCTGCGTAAGCCCAATGCCTTTTAACTCCTGGCTGATCAATGTTTTTAGCCACCAGGCTGTGTATAAAATATTCAATCCGGCCTTTTGTTTCTGAGATGAAAATTTATTTGTTTTAATCGCTTCTTCAAGTTTCACAATACAAATATATGTATATACATCTAATTTGCCAAATTTTGTTTTTCTCTAAGTATTTGTTGTAAAATAAGGCGTGCTGTAGCTTTTAGATGCAGCATTTTTGTTTTACTGAACCAGGGATAAGATTTTCGTAAACGGGACAAACAGTGCATTGCTGAATAGTGAACAAAAGTATAAGTGTGCGACGCAACGATGACTCATAGTAGTAATGCAGCCCGGCTCCAAAAAAAATCACTGCACATTTTTATACGTCGGGAAGTATAAGGTGTTTTGTTGAGACAGACTTAATTTAACCTACAACGGGATGCCTTTCAAAAGGCTGGTTTCTGTCAAAATTGTACCGGTAAGTAACCATGCGCCGGCTTTGAGTACCGCCGATTGACTTGTAAATGCCAACCATTCTCGTGTTCCAGTCCCCTGCCCAGCCCATTTCGATTAAATCGTAACGGCCTTCTTTTCTTATAACAAGAGTGCCCGAATAAATCATAAAAGCATCTATTCCCAAACCCTGAAATTTAGGAACAATGCCAAATGCAACTCCATTTATCTTACGGCTTGGTTTTGTCTTTTGCAGCATCAGCAAACGAAGTTTTTGCCATAAACCAAATTTGCCATTGAAGTATTTAAAATACTGGTTCAGGTCAGGAATATTAATCCACATACCTATGGGATCTTCTTTATAATAAGCAAACCACACTAGGGTTTCGTCCATTACCGGTTTCATCTTTTTGAATAACTTAAGAGCCGCTTCATAACTGATCTCTTTGCCTTCCCTGTGCTGCGCCCAGGCAAGATTGTATATGACAGAAAAGTCTTTTGCAAATTTTGCCAGGTTGCCCTTATCTGCATGGCGGGCAGAATAATCAGGCTTTGCAGCAAACTTTGCATGCCGTTCGCGATACTTATCGCCCAGTGTTCCGTAGGCCTGCAGAGTGTAATAATACTGGTTATAATAATTCTGAAACCCATACCCTTCAAACAGCTTTTCATAATACCGCGGGTTGAACGATATGCCGTACATCGGTTCTTCATCAAAACCTTCCACCATAAGTCCCCACCATTTGTCACGCTCACCAAAATTTACCGGTCCATCCATTGCTTCCATTCCATTTTGCTGCAGCCAGTTTTTTGCAGTATCAAATAAAAGGTTAGCCGCAGACTGGTCATTCGTGCAATCAAAAAAACCACATGCACCTACCTTGTAAGTATCACCTTTATTAATGTACTTAGTACTTATAAAAGCTGCGATACGGCCAATAAGATTCCCATTATTATCTTTTAAGATCCACCTTTTAGCAGTGCCATAATTAAATGCTTTGTTTTTCTTTTGATCAAAAACATCATTCACTTCATTATCGAGGGGCTGAATGTATTTTGGATTATTACGGTTCATCAAAACATTAACCTTAAGAAAATCTTTTGATGCAGATGAATGGGTCACTTCTGTTAGTTGCATAATAATTGGTTCCTTTATGGTTTTAGCCCCGCTATCAAAAATAAACGAAAGCAGGTAAAAAAACTTACAAGCCCCTCTCCAAGTGTTATCATCAATGGTTTAATTATTGATAAGAATATCTCAACAACCGAATACTATGGAAAAAGACAGCTTCTTTGTTCATGTAAAAGAGATGGTAGAAGATTATGTAGATGACAGATTACTGCTGCTAAAGTTACAGGCAACCGAAAAAGCCGCCAAAGCTTCTTCTAACTTGTTTATCGGTATGGTAATTACGTTTATCAGCCTGATTCTATTCATGATAATCAGCTTTATTGCGGGCTACTATTTATCACAACTTGTCGACAGCTATCCCGGTGGATTTGCTATTCTTGCGGGCATTTACATCATTCTCGTTTTTGTTTTACTGTATGTGCACAAGAAAATTACGGGAAAAATGATCGTTGATTCTATTATAAAATTTTCGTTTGACACTAAAGAAACCTGGACAAATGAAGTATAGTTTATCACACATCAATTCTTTGCAATCACTTCAAAAAGAACAACTGATAGTAAAACAGCGTCTTAAAGAAGGTGAAGTGGAATTGCGTGCAAAAATGTACGAAATTCCCGGCGAGCTCGCTGCTGCAGGAGCCAATACACTCATTCCAAAAATACTCCGCGGAAAAATTACCAATGCCGCATTAAATGGAGGAAAAAAATTGATCAATACTTTTTTTGCACCGGCAGACCAGCAAAATCCTAATCTGCTAACGTATGCTGCCAAAAGACCGGCAGGCGTTCTTTCGGTTTTGAAAAAAGGCTTTAGCTTATTTAAGGCATTCAAAAAATAGTTGCTTTTTTACTTTCGTTAAAAGCTTTTATACAAAATTTCCGGCTCGTTAATATTGTACCTTCGCCCTTATGGCTAAATATGCACATGATACAATTGTTCCGTTTAAAGAAAGCGGCCAAAGCAAGAAACAACAGGTGGCTGCCATGTTTGATAAAATCGCTTTTCGGTACGATTTCCTGAACCGTTTTTTATCTGCAGGTGTAGATGTAAGCTGGCGAAAAAAAGCTATCAAACAATTACAATCATTACAACCACAATACATATTAGATGTAGCAACGGGAACAGGTGATGTAGCTATTCTCACCCAAAAGATGTTGCATCCTAAAAAGATCACAGGCATTGATATTTCGGAAGGAATGCTTGAATTAGGAAGGAAAAAGATTGAAAAGCTCGGATTGAAAACTGAAATAGAACTGGTGCAGGGTGATAGCGAAACAATCCATTTTGCTGACAACTCTTTCGATGCTGTAACAGTGGCATTTGGTGTAAGAAATTTTCAGAATCTTGAAAAAGGGTTGACAGAAATGCTGCGAGTATTGAAGCCGGGGGGCAAATTGGTTGTTCTCGAATTTTCGAGACCAAAACAATTTCTATTCAAAGCATTCTATCATTTTTACATGAATGTTATTGCTCCTGCCTTCGGAAAACTTTTTGCAAAGAACAAAGATGCATACCAGTATTTGAATGACTCTGTTCAAAGGTTTCCCGAAGGGCAGCAGTTTGTTACTATTTTAAATAATGTGGGATACATCAATACAAGTTCCAAAACACTTACTTTAGGGATCTGCTCTATTTATTGCGGAAGTAAGTAAGAATCACATTTATGATGAGTGAAAAAGTGTTTCATTATAAAATAACCTCTGTTTATCAGGATTGCTGCTTTGCAGGCAAAGGCTTTTGCAGCTTTGCTTAATCTTCAATATGTACTGACATTCTATGAATTAAAGAAAATATCACTTTTACTTATTTCCAAAAAATTATCTCCTGAATTGGATGGGTAATGCGACCAGGGCATAGAGACATGAAAATAAACGATCGCCATTACAATAGAAAACAGGCAGATAAATACAAATAATCTTTTAAGAAGAATGAAAGTTATATTTTCCGGAATTACCTCGTACATACAATATTTTTTTAGTACAGGTATTATTTCAAGCGCAGTGCCAAAACATAACTAATTCATTTTCAACTTCCAATACAATTACATCCGGTAAGTTATTGTTCGAAAACGAACACTTTGTTTTGAATGTGATACAAACGCACAATTAATGTCCGGCATAATAATCATAACCTCTCTCGGCCCAATAATCGGCGGGCTTATCGTTGCTGAAAAACATTGTTCCAATCCGCTTTAAATGCTTGATACCATATTTAACAGGAATAATCAGGCGAAGCGGAAAGCCCTGATTGACCGGCAAAGGTTCACCGTTCATTTCGTAACAAAGCAATGTTTGAGGATGCATGGCGCTGGGCATATCGATACCTACATAATAACCTTTGTCAGGAGTAACCAAACCCATGTACTTCATTTTTGACTGTTCGCCTAACTGGTAATGCTGCATGAAAGTTCTTAATGGAACTCCTGCCCAATGAGTCACCTGGTCCCAGCCTTCGATACACTTAAAGTCGAAAACAATTTCCTTCCTGGGAAGTTGTTTGATGTCGTTTAAGGTTAGCTCTACAGTATCACCGGCAGCACGTTCAACTTTTAGCCGCCAGGAGTCTTCACTTACATTATCGTGCAGCCCATCCATACCGTTTACCCGTACATGCTTTACAACAGCGCTTACAGGATACTCTCTTACAAGACGATTGCTATCAAAAACTCCGGAAAATATTTTTTCATTGGTTTCGAGGATCTTTCGTAGCGGTCTTAAAGCACCTGCATCTTGAGGTTGTTTATTAATCCATTTAAAAGATAACCAGGCAACTGCATCGAAAATAATAAACAGCATAAAAGCTATCACCGATCTTCTTTTAACTGATTTATCGGTAAGCATTTCCTGCGGCAGATCATGCTTATTCATGATGGATGTTTTTAGGAGATGATTTAATGATCTCAAAACCTGTAATCATTGCCTGAAAGTTATTCCATCCTGTTTTTATAACCTGTGCTATGTGAACTAAAAAGAAGATAACATATCCAATTGTGAGCATAAAATGTTCGGCCCGTGCGGCTGCATACCCGCCGCACACCCATGCAAAAGCGCCGAACTGAACAGGTTTATAAATGGCGAAACCGGTTATTAAAGAGCCGATACCCATGAATATGATGGCAGTGTAAGCGATACGCTGTGCGGCATTGTATTTAATGTGCAGTGGCGCCAATTTTCTTATATGAAGGTCATGAAGTAAAACAAGCCATGCTTCTTTAAAAGACTTTTTATTCGGAAGCAAAAAACGCCATTGACCTGAGACAACTGTGAACAGAATATACAAAAAGCCATTGATGGCAAACAGCCACATAAAGGCAAAGTGCCAACTCATACCTTCTGCCAAATGAAAGGGTACATGAAGCGCCTTGTAAAAACCAGCCGGAAAAAACCTAATCAACACTTTATTGCCCCAACTGATTTTGTACACACCGTTCGCCCAATAAATTAGCAAGCCGCTCCAGATCATACAGGCCAGAACCGGAAAGTTAACCCAGTGAAACCACCTGATGGCTAAGGGATGTTTGTGAACAATTGTTTTCATAAAACAATCAGAATTGGTTTTCAAAAAGCATTACTTCTTCACAAACTGCAGCGAGGCAGAGTTCATGCAATATCTTAAACCTGTTGGTTGTGGACCATCATTAAAAACATGACCAAGATGCGAACCGCAACGGCTGCAATGCACTTCGTCACGCACCATTCCAAAGCTTTGGTCTGTTGAAACCTCTATATTCTTTTTACCGATTGGCTGGTAAAAGCTGGGCCACCCGGTTCCGCTTTCAAATTTAGTGTCGCTTGTAAACAAGGGCTGGCCGCATGCAATGCAGTTGTAAACTCCTTTTTCATGATTATCCCAATATGCATTGTGAAAAGGTGGCTCTGTTCCCTGCTTTCTTGTTACTGTGTATTGTTCATCATTCAATTGTTTTTTCCATTCTGCATCGGTCTTTGCTACAGGAAATTTTTTTTGTTGCGCCTGCGAGTTACACGAAAGCAAAGTTGCCAGCAGCACGAAAGCTAATAATTGTCTCATATTCTTATACATTGAATTTTTTATTACTAAAATTACGCAACAGTTAAAATAAAGGATTTTACTGATTATTTCTTTAACTAAAATAGGCTGTTAAATTCTTTGAAATTAATATTTTTATGGCATTACTTTATCAAGCTTAAAACGCACAATTTGGGTGCATATCAAACTGTCGTTTCTCTTTTTTTTAGAGGTCAACAGAAACTCTTTGTGGAACTTCTGTTGTGTCACTCACTTGTACGATATCTTTTCATGGGAGCTTTTTCCTTTGCGACCATTGTCGGTTCTTTCAAAATTGTAATCGTCATTGCGAGGAGGAACGACGAAGCAGTCTCATTTTCAATCAGGCCTTAATTAGTAGAATTGCTTCGTTCCTACCAATGACGAACGTCTAAAATTACAAAAGGACAATAATTTTAAAGGGACAATTTAGAATGCACCCCCACAGTTTTATAACTGTTACAAACTTTCTATCTTTAAATTATGGCAAGGATAAAAGTAGATATTCACGACATTTATAATAATAGTGCAGCTATTGATAAGGCTTTGCAAAAAGCATTTGAAGATGCAATTGATAAAAAAATCCGCGAAGTGGAAATTATACCTGGAAAAGGAAGCGGACAGCTTAGAAAAAAGGTAGAACGTTTTCTGCAGTTACCGCATATAAAACCTCTCTATCACCGGATAGAAAATGACAGCAAGAACTTTGGAAGGCTGTTCGTTTATTTCAGGTTTTAAAATAGGTTTCCTTTTTAGTTGCAGAAAATAAAATGGTGAAAATAGCTGAATAAAGGTTTGTCGTTGCAGTGAGTGACACAACGATGCTGAATATATAACCTTCGCCGGAAGCAAAAAAACAACCATCAGAAAAACTAAATTGTCTAATCGTTTACAAACTTCGCTATAATCATTCTTTCAAACTTTTTGCCCGGAGCGATCCATTTTTGAAAGACGAAGATCGCGGTAATTGCACAGGCAATACCGGCTAAAACATCGAGGAGATAATGATGACTGCTGTAAACAGCGGCAAACCAGATACCGGCTGCAACGATACCAAAGACAATGTTGATTAATCCAAGCCTGTTTTTGATTCCATAATACAACACAATAAGGTTGTAGGCAGAATGCAACGACGGCATTGCCGCAAAAACATTGGAGCTTTTAGCATATAAGGCATGAAAAATACCTGCATGAAAAAAATTGTCGAAGCGTTGTAAGCCTGCAGTATTGCCCGATGTATGAGGTTGAAATTGAAAACCATAATGCTGAATATACCAGGGCGGCGCAGCAGGATAAATATAATAGCCAATGAAGCCAATGATATTTACGAGCAGAAAAGTGAGTGAAAAATACATGAACTGCCGCCGGTTTGTAAAATACAGGTAGGTGGCAAACATCAATGGCACGGGTACCCAGCACAGATAGAAAATACCGCTGAGTATATCGAGAGAAGTATGGGTATTCTGCCGCCAGAATTCGTTTGGAGTAAGCAACAGGCCGTTAACGTGAATGCCGAAAATACTTTTTTCGGCATTGTACAAATCTTCGATATGCACTGTATTGTACAGGTAATTTGGAAAAGCCTTCATGTAATCGAAGATGACCCAGAAGATGATGAATATAGAAAAACCAGTTATGAATTTCCTGGTTGCGAATGAAAGATAATAGAGCACGTTAAAGATGACAACCAAAATCAATTGCTCAGGTTTAAAACCAATTAATATTTTAGAAAGCAGGAGATAAAACAGAGATATCAGAACTGTAGTCAGAATATCTTTTTTAGCAAACAAACCGTTATACGTTGCTATTTTAGCAGGTTGATACATTAGCTCTTCTTTGGAAAATCTGAGTCTAAAATCTTATCCCATAATGCCGAACTGACGCCATAACCTTTTGTAGGATCATCGTAATGATGCAGCATGTGATGCTGCTTGATTTTCTTCCAGAAAGAGGTTTTGAAATTGGCATGATGAATGGCATAATGTGTCATATCGTAAGCAAGGTAACCTGTTATAAAACCGGGAAAAAAAGCATACAAATTTACTTTAGCCAGAAATATTGAAAACAGAAAGTAAAAAAGAGCCGCCAGAGGAATACTTACCGAAGGAACCATTACCAGCCGTTTTGAATCTCTTGGATAATCGTGATGAACGCCGTGAAAAATAAAATGTATCCTTAATCCCCATTCAGACTTAGGCATAAAATGAAACAGGTAACGGTGTAAAACATACTCTGTAGCTGTCCAGACAAAAATGCCCAAAACAAAAAAACCTGCAAAAGCAGTTGCAGTGATGTTGTGTACAATTGCCAGATAAGTGAAATAAATAATCACAGGCACAAAAATGAATAGAGGCACAGAAAAGTGAATTTTAGAAAGGCTTTCTAAAAAATTATTTTTAAACATTCTCACAGACTCTCTTGAGTTAGAGACATAATTCTTCTTCATACAATGTATATTAGCTAAAAACTAAATTTTTCTTCTTTCAACTACTTCTTTTCCGCTCACCGGGTCAATACCTTTTACCTCGATATATTCTACATTAGGCGACCAGAAAGAACCACCGTTTATCTTTACAAAGATACGATTGACTATTGCTTGTTTTTGGTTAATTATTGCGTAAACACTGTATTTATTATTATTTCCTTTCATAAGAACCATTGGAAATTTTTTATAAGAAACAAAGTTTACTTCATACTTATCCTTAGAGATCAACCGGCTTTTTACTCCATAAGCAAATTTTCTCTGCACAAAGCTAAGCTCAGTTTTCTGTCCCTGCTCATCGTACCTTATCCAGTAGACGTGTATCGGTTCATTAGCGTCTACAATACCATCTTTATAGTTCAGTTCACACACAATTGTATTTGCATTGGTACTACGCTGTAAATAAAACAGTTGATTTGGGCTGCCGGGAGGTACGGGAAACCTATCCTGGCAGGGGGCTCTGATCACAATCAGCAAAGAAATCAGAAGCAAAAAATAATATGGTTTTTTATAAAGCCCGTTCCGCATTTTTATTTCTTTCTTTTATCTCCAGCGCTTTTTTTGCATCTGCCAATCTTTTAAAGGCAGTAATGTTTGTAAGTATTGCCATAACAGTCAAAGGCAAAGTAAATACGGTCATTGTTTCAAAAATATGAAAGGGTATTCCCGGTACATATAACTTATAGTTGCCGCCGATAAAATTAGACGCTATGCCGCAAGACATTGCAGACACACCTACCAGTACAACTCTTTCGGGTCTTTGCATTAGGCCTCCTTTGTTTTCAATTCCCAGGCCTTCACTGCGTGCACGGGTATAGCTTATCATCATAGAACCTATTAATGCTACAAACGAAAAAAGCGAGCTGATGAAATAGTGATGCCCGACCAGATAATAACAGATACCTAAAAACATAATTAATTCACTGTAGCGGTCGAGAACAGAGTCCAGGAGAGCGCCAAAGGTTGAACTCATATTTCCCAGCCTCGCTACCTGCCCGTCGAGCATGTCAAACAAGCCTGCAAAAAGTATCAGCCCTCCTGCCCAACCCACATATCTTAAGTCACCCCTGTTGCCTTCTTCTGCCCCGGCTATAAAAATAACTGCTACACCTATATTTAGCAACAAACCAATAATGGTAACTGTATTTGGCGTAAGGCCAAGTTTTATTAATCTTCTCACCAAAGGATCTATTATTTTGTAAATTCCTTTTTGCAGTTTATCCCTTATCTCTTTTTTTGCCATTTTTCTAAAAATCCATTTTTATTCGGGTTCTAATTCCCCATTGTGTTACCTCAGGATGATTTAAGTAGGTTAGCCTTTTTACAAAATCTACTCTTATCAGTTTAAAAATATTCATGATCCCCGCACTTACTTCAATATAAGGCTGTTTATTTAAAGTATAGGTGGCAGGCAATCCGGTCTGCAGGTCGACAGGAAATTTAATAGCAGTCGGATTGATGTCGGGATTATTTTCATTTCTAACTCCGCCATACAAAATTTTTGCAGAAATAACTTCCCTCAGCTTCAATTGTTTAAGCAAAGGTATTTTATTAAAGAAAAACCCATTAAAATACTGGTCAATGTGCAAAGCTGCGTAATGATCGCTTACAAATTCAAGAAAGTTCATAAGATTGTAAGACTCCAACTGATACGAATAGGTTTGGTTTGCCCTGTGAATGGTCATAAAAGGATAAGGGATCTTTCCAAAAATATAACCTCCCTCAAGCACCATATCGGCAAAGCCTAATTGAGACAGATAAAATCTTTTATCAATGTTCAAATTCAAATTCTGGTAATTATATTCTCCTTTTACCAGTCCTTTAATACCTGTTATAAGCCTGAATTTAATGATCGGGTATTTGTTTATGATGGGTATGCGAAACCTTTTTCCCTGGTAAAACTGCTGATGCGGCGACCATGTTACACCTAAAGCCAATTCGCTTGTAGTAAGATCGGGCACCTTTGTAAGACCAACGCCATCAGGCTTGAAATAGGTAATGATACCGGCAGGCGTTTGTTTCCAGTTTTTAAATGACAAATTATATGAAAAGTCTTTACCAAACTCTTTTACATATTCTGCTTTAAAAATGTCGTTGTACAACCACCTGTTGTTTTCGCCCCGTTTAAACGACAGTAAAAAATTATCTTCTGTCACAAACTGCAGTTCCTGGCCGGGTATTTTCGTATCGCGCTGATAACTCAGCTTCAGGTAATTGAGCGGGTAAGCATAAATGGTTGAATGATTGAAAGAGTAAGCAGCGGAAGCAAAATACTTCCACTTTTGATCTTTAAAGCCATAAGCTGCATACGTCTCGAGGTAAATGCTTTTATTAAATTGCGGAGTCGTTCTTCCCCCAACCCGCAGCCTGAAACCTTCTACAGGATTGAAACTGTAAAAAGAATTTACCGGGCCAACTTCAAAAGCGCCAAAACTTTTATAGCCTGCCAGCAGCAGTGTGGCAATGTCCATAAAGTTTTTAAAAGACTTTAAATGGGTTAAGCTGTCAATGTTATAATACACCTTAGCCTCTGCTTCACTTAACTGAGGCGTTCTGTGCTGCAGCCAAAAAGAGTCAGGCAGATTATTTTTTGCATCGAGCCGCACCACTGCATCTCCTTTGTACACACTGTCGGGGGCAGGTTTGTTAATAGTGAAGTTTTTAAATGACACCGTTCTTTCTCCGACAAATCCTGTCTTTGCGTTTTGACTTAATACAAATTCAACGATTGTATTACTCATCATGAGGTGATACCTTCCGTCGGAACCTTTCTCAAAATCCTGGTTCACGTGCAGTTCGCGTACAAAATTCAGGTTAGCATGTTTGCTGATGCTCATGATGAGTTTTTGAACCGAATACTTACCATCGAGCGTAACGAAAAGAGTTCCTTTAAAAAGCAGGTCATTCAGATTTCTGGGAGAAAAATTGAGGCGCACCAGTTTAGTTCCATCCAGTTCTACTGTATCGGCAATATAAAAACGGTAAAAAGTGGGAGACATATCCGATATAGGACTGAGAAACTGGTTAGACAGCAGCGAGATGTTGTTTTCATACACATCCACATCCTCGTACATCCTTTCTAAATACGAATTCATTCCTTCTACATCTAAATAATCACCAAAATTCACTTTCTTCTCACCAATTATATAAGTCTTGCGCTTCTCGGGGCTTTTGCGGTAATATTTCTGTGACGACACTTCCTCCATATACACCGGCAGCATTGCCCGTCCCTGTATTTTGGTTGTATCATTGTTTTGAAACATGAACTGAAAGTTCTTCAAAAACTTGTTGTTCATTAGTTTCTCGGGCGTTTTTGTCAGCAGCACTTCCATTTTTTCATACTGCTCGTACGACACATAATCATAAGCGCTGATCCTGTTTTTGTCCTTATTATCTATTACCTGCCTTATCAATTCTACAGCAGGATTATTTTTGTTGGTATATTTGCTTCTTTTATTTGTTTTTACAGTTACATTGCTTTTGGCGTCTAAAACTTCAAGGTTTATATCAATCACCTGTTCTTTGCCGGGCAAAATTGTTTTTGTAATGGTTTTATAACCGACATAAGAAAAATGTATGGCAGACACTTTCAAATTATCGGTACGTAAAGTATAGCTGCCGTCAGAACCGCTTGTAACACCTTTACCGCCTTTAAAATAAACGCTAACAGACTGCAGCGGCTGTTGTGTAACTGCATCTTTTATTACTCCTTTCACTATCGTCTGAGTGTAAGAGTTTATAAACGTAGCAGTAAACAACAAAACAAAAACAGCTCTGTTAAAAACTTGTCTCATTATTGGATCAATTATTTTTAAAAACATATTTTTTCTGCAACGTATAATTGTAGCAAAAGCCAACAATTAATGATACAAAAATCTTTGCAACAACGTATTGTATCTTTAGTAATTTGGTTAGCAGATACATTCCCCCGGTATTCAAAATTAAATTACCCACCCAAACCAGGCCATAACGCATAGCCTGCTGATGCACCTTTCTTTTTCTTGATTCAAAAACCCAGGTTCTTCCGATTAAAAAATTTAAAATTCCACCGCAAACAGTTCCGGTTGTGCTGGCAATAACAACATCAAAGCGAAAAAAGCTTACTAAGAAGATTGTAACGAGGTAATCGGCAAATGAAGCAATCGAGGAGGATATATTCGCTTTGAGAAAAGTAAGCATTTTTTAAATAACATTTCGCCTTCTGTTAAAAGCTTTTAAAATCGTTACAAGTATTTTTTTGATGCCGGCAGTTGTTTTTCATGGCTTCATCGTTGCGATGCTCCGGTTAGCAGATGAATATACATCTTACAAAACCACCATTCATTTTCATTCCCCTCATAAATTTTTTACCTCAGCAAAGCTGAATTAAAAAGAAATGTAAGCGCAATTCTATTTTTCCATTTATATAAGGGTGCTTAAAGTATCAGATGTGCAACACCTTAGAGGTGTGGCACATCTTTAAGTTTACTATTTATCTAAATCGGTATAAAAAAATTGAAAGCAATCAAAATGAGTTGCTGATGTATTGTTTACCGTACAAGTGAGTGACACAACAAAAGATGCCATGAAAAGTGATGCCGGATAAAAAATAAAACATCTTTTCTTCCTTCACCGGCAGCGTTTACACTTTTTAAATTAGCTTATAATCCACTATTAGTTTCAGTATAATATGCGCATATATTCCTGCCAGTACATCATCGGCCATTACTCCCCATCCTTTAGGCAGCAATTCGGTTCTTTTGATAAATAAAGGTTTTAGAATATCAAAAAACCTGAACAATACCAACCCTGCTAATACATATTTTATACTTACTGGTAAAAACAACAGCGTTATCATCATTCCCGCCACTTCATCAATCACTACCTTGCTGCTGTCTTTCCCCCATATCGCATCTACTGCGTTCGCCGACCAAACTCCTGCAATACAAACAACAAGGGTTATAAAAATCTGCCGGTAATTGGTAAAATCACCGGCAGGTATTACTATCCAGATGATACAAAGGGCAATGGCAGCTATTGTTCCCCCGCCTTTGCCCACATATCCAATTCCAAAAAAAGAAGCTACCAGCTTGTGCAGCTTTATCATAAAGTATCTACCAGTTCCTGGTAATAGTCTAATCCAAGATGCGTTATCAAATCTTCACCCATTATATGCCGCAGGGTGTTCTGCAGTTTTATCAACTGTTTAAAGATGTCATGCTCTGCACGTATCTGCGGCGCGTGCTGGGGAGACTTAAAATAAAATGACAGCCACTCCTGCGTACCGCTCATGTTCGCTCTCTTTGCCAGATCAAGAAATAATGCAAGGTCAAGAACAATAGGTGCTGCTAAAATGGAATCTTTGCAAAGAAAATTGATCTTAATCTGCATTTGGTAACCGAGCCAGCCGAAGATGTCGATGTTATCCCAGCTTTCTTTGTTATCGCCATGAGGAGGATAATAGTTGATCCTTATTTTGTGGTAAAGGTCACCGTACAATTCGGGGTGAACGTGGGGCTGCAGAATATCTTCGAGAACGCCTAATTTAGAAACTTCTTTAGTTCTGAAGTTATCCGGATGATCGAGCACATAACCGTCGCGGTTTCCTAAAATGTTTGTAGAGAACCAACCCCGAATACCGAGTGACCGGGCCTGTAAGCCGGGAGCAAGAATGGTTTTCATTAAAGTCTGCCCTGTTTTAAAGTCTTTACCGCCAATTGGAGTTTGGGTTTCTTTGGCAAGCTCTACAAGCGCAGGAATATCGCAGGTAAGGTTAGGCGCACCATTAGCAAAAGGAATTCCGAGTTTAATAGCTGCATAAGCATAAACCATGCTTGGCGCTATCAATGTATCGTTGTTTCTTAAACCCTCTTCAAAGCTTTCAATGGTCGCATGCACATCTGTTTCTTCGATGTATTTTTCAGTAGAGCCGCACCAAACTATTACAATTCTGCTACAGTTATTCGACTTCTGAAAGTTTTTAATATCTTCCATTACCTCTAAAGCAAGATCGTACTTTGTTTCTGCTGTTTTTACATTTTTACCATCCAGGTTTTGAATGTAAGATCTGTCAAAGACAGCCGTCATCGGTTTAATCGCTTCAAGTTCTGGCTTTATTGCTGCTAAAAGCTCTTTGTCAAGCACTTTTGCATGTACTGCTGCCTCGTACACATTATCCTCATACACATCCCATCCGCCAAACACTACATCGTTTAAACCTGCAAGAGGCACAAAATCTTTTACTTTAGGAAACCTGTCTTCTGTTCTTTTTCCCAAACGGATACTTGCCATTTGAGTTAAAGAACCTATCGGTTGGGCTATTCCTTTTTTCACGGCTTCTACCCCGGCGATAAATGTGGTGGCTACTGCACCCAAACCTGGCATAAGAATACCAAGTTTGCCTTCTGCCGGTTCAATTTGTTCTTTCATACACTTGTTTTTTTAGTTCTATAAAACGTTTAAAATCCGCTACAGCCATTGGTTTAGTTTGTACCATTCCAGGGCCTCTTTCAATCCCTGCTGCAGATTGTATGCAGGTTTGAAGTCTAATTTACTTTTAGCTTTTTCTATATTGCAACACCAGTTCTTGGCTGTCAGTTCATTCAATTTCTCCAGATTTACAGCAGGTGTTTTATCAAAAAAACCATAAGTCTTTTCTAACACTATTGCCAGTCCTTTTACCATATCAAGAGGCAGATGAACTTTAAAAGTCTTTTTATTTAAAACTTTTTTGGTGATGTTTGCCATCTCATAACGGTCATAACAGTTTCCGTCGGTTATGTTATAAGTGCCGTTTGCATCACTGCCGCTAAATAAGGAATTAACAGATAAAAAAGCCAGATCTTTTGCATACAAAAAACTCAACTGCTGTGCTTTATTTCCAATATAGGGTTCAAAACCACTGCTAAAAGTCTTGAGAATAATAAAAATGTCTTTATCTCTTGCTCCATATACGGCAGTGGGGCGTAAAACTATCAGCGGAAGCGACATATTTTTCAATTGATCTTCGGCTAATAATTTACTTTTTCCATAAGAGGTGACAGGTCCTGGTATTGTAGTTTCAGTTAGCAGTTCTTTTGTTTCCTGCAACGGCCCTACAGCCGCAAGGCTGCTTATAAAAACCATCTTTTGCAAACCTGAATCAATATTTGATGCTGCTTTTGCCAGATTGA
>CAXUMK010000033.1:20781-35362 GCA_964251885.1 uncultured Segetibacter sp.
ATTTTTTGCTTTTGTCGTTCCTGCCGCGTGAATGATAAAATCGTATTGCTTTTCTTTTAATTCTTTTTCAAGGAGGGTTATACTGGTAAAATCAGGATAAGTATAATTGATGTTATAAGAAGCCAGGTGTTTTATATCGCTGCTTTTACGAACTGCAGCATACACATCCAATCCTTTTGCAAGAGCCGCTTCAATCAAATGAAAACCTACAAAACCACTCGCACCTGTTATCAGCACTTTTTGCTTCATAATGCTTTTTCATAAATACGGTAAGTTTTGTACACTTTGCCATTAATGTTTTGAAGAGCCTTATTCATCATCTCGTTGGTTTCCAAAATCCACGACCCTTCACCACCTTTTATTTTTTTCTCAGCAGCCTTTTTTATTATCTGTGCATAAAAGCATGCTTCAATACCCATTTTACGGTAATCTTCTATTACGCCAAGTGTTATAATTCTTATGTAATCCACTTTTTTAAGCCCAAACAGCAGTTTAAAAAGTCCTGTCGGCAATAACCTTCCTTTTTTTATTTTGATCTGAATTTGATTAACGTCAGGTACGGCAAGAGCAAAACCCACCATCTTTCCCTCATGCTCCGCAACAAGGCAGAAGTCGGGGTCTAAGATCATCTTCATATCTTTTGCCAGGTAATTAAACTCATTTTCTGTGGCAGGAACAAAGCCAAGGTTTTTATCCCAGGCAGAATTATATATCTCCCTTACTTTACGTACTTCATTCTTAAAGTCTTTTACATTTACCTTACGGATAGTGATCTTTTTCTGTTCCAGCCTTTTCATCAAGGCATCCTGCAGTTTAACTGCCCTGTCATTTACTGTTTCTGTTTTAATGTCATAAGCAAACAGATCAACCTGTTTGCGAAAACCATTTTGCTCGTACAGCTTTACATAATAAGGCTGGTTGTAAGTCATCATGGCAACAGGAGGTTTATCAAAGCCATCCACCAAAACGCCTACTGTTTCATTTGTAGATGGGTTAGCCGGGCCAATCATGTTAGAAACCTTTTTTTCGCGTAACCATTTTTCTGCTTCATCAAACAAAGCCTTGGCCACCGATATATCATCGATACAATCAAAAAAACCAAAGAACCCATCATTGGTTTTGTTGAAAGCATTGTGATTGTTATTTAGAATGGCAGCTATTCTGCCTTTTACTTTTTTACTTTCATCTACTGCCAGGAAGCACTGCAAAGATGAATGTTCGTGAAAGGGATGTTTTCCCGGTGTTAAAATATCTCTTTGCGCTATAAAAAGTTCAGGTACGTAATTTGGATCACCGGCATACAATGCATGTGGAAAATCAATGAAGGCTGCCAGTTGGCTTTTGGCAGTTACCGGTTCAATCCTTATCATAGTTCATACTTTTGCTTCAGTATAGGAATGTCTAACAATGCTGCTGCTTTTGTCAACTTCTCTACTGCTTCTTCAATCTGTGCAAACGTATGTGTTGCCATAAGTGATAATCTTATAAGCGATGCATCTGACGGCACCGCGGGAGATACTACCGGATTTACAAAAATTCCATCCTCCTGCAGCATCTTTGTCATCATAAATGTTTTATGATTGTCTCTTACATACACAGGAATGATAGGGCTTTCGGTAGGTCCAAGCTCAAAACCTTCATCAATTAAAAGCTGTTTTGCGTACCTGGTATTAGACCAAAGCTGTTCTATTCTTTCAGGTTCTGCCTGTATGATTTCCAAAGCTGCGATAACACTTGCTGCGGAAGCAGGTGTCATGCTTGCACTAAATATTAACGAACGTGCTTTATGTTTGAGATAATCGATGATAACTTCATCGCCTGCAATAAAACCTCCAAGAGAAGCAAGAGATTTGCTAAAGGTTCCCATTATCAGGTCAACCTTATCTGTAAGACCAAAGTGCGACGCCGTTCCGGCTCCCGATTCACCAAGCACTCCCAGACTGTGAGCATCGTCTACCATAATGTTTGCACCATACCTGTCAGCTATTTCTACAATATCGGGCAGTTTAACGATGTCGCCTTCCATACTAAATACGCCATCTACCACAATCAGCTTAATTGATTCTTCGGGCAAAACAGAAAGCTTTTGTTCCAGGTCGCCCATATCATTATGACGGTATTTGATCGTTCTTGAAAAAGATAATCTGGCGCCATCAATAATAGAAGCGTGGTTATATTCATCCAGAATGAGGTAATCGCTTCTGCCTGTAACACTCGATAAAACACCGAGGTTTACCTGGAAACCTGTACTAAAAAGTAAAGCAGATTCTTTATCTACATATTTTGCCAGTCTGCGTTCGAGTTCTATATGAATATCAAGCGTGCCATTTAAAAAACGTGAACCGGCACAACCTGTTCCATATTTGTCAATAGCTTTTTTGGCAGCTTCTTCTATCTTGCGGTGATTGGTTAGACCTAAGTAAGAGTTTGAACCAAACATCAAAACTCTTTTGCCATTTAGCATTACTTCTGTATCCTGACCGCATTCAATTACCCTGAAATAAGGGTAAATGCCTTGTTTCTTAACCAGAGCAGCGTCTTTAAACAGCTCTATCTTCTTATGTAGTTTTTTCTGCATTATCCAATATTTAGCAAGCCTTGCATTTTTTCTGTTAAAGTATAATATTAAGCATAGTTTCGCAATTCGTTAAAGGACTAAACAGGTTTTTTATCTTTCCGCTATACAAAAGATACAAAAATTAAAAATAAGGATTAAAACGTTTTTAACCTGTTTTTAAGGATTAAGGTTCACTGGAACAACTATTTATTTTTATCCTTTAATTCCTTCAACCAAAATATCTACCAGCAAATCAGGTCCATTTTCGCAGTTTCTCACAAATTTTGATGCTGATAGCGGCAATTCTATTCCTCTGAAAGCAGCTACAAGTGTGAAAGAAAACAATTCAACATCCCTTTCAGCTAATTTTTTAAATTCTCCTGACTGAACTCCGCCTTTCAAAATTTCCTTTATCAGGTCTATCTGAATATCATCATGTTTTTGTTTCAGCTTTAAAACTACCCCTATATGGTTGAATATATCTTCGTACACCACAGAACTTAAATTATGAAATTTCTCCATAACCCTTGCCCGTGTTCTTGAATATGCTTTTAATTTGTCTTTAGCGGTAGCAGCCATATCAATAGCCTGGCTTGTAAGGCGTAGCAGATTTTTTAATTCTCCGTCAACAACTGCCTCAAAGATTTCTGTTTTTCCAGGAAAATAATAGTAAAGCGTGCTTTTGCCTTTGCCCATTGCATTAGCTATATCTTCCATTGTTGTCTTCTTCAAACCATGATGAGCAAACAAAGTTTTGGCAGTAGAAAGTATTTCTCTCACCATAACCTCATCCTTAGCAACCTGTTCAAGCATTTTTAGACCGTTTGATAAAAACGGTCCAAAAGTAGAATTAAAAAATTAATAAAAAAATATTTTTGAAACGGAAAGAAAAAAGCAGCTACATTATCAGTTGTTACTCTTCAATGGTTCAAGCAAATAAACAAGGCCATTTATTTTAATTTCATAAATAGTTGCTAAAAGCATCCCTAATTTTCCTTTTGGAAATCCTTTTCTTTGAAACCATTCGAGATAGGAAACCGGCAGATCACAGAGCAATGTATCCTTGTATTTGCCGAAAGGCATCTTCATTTTTACCAATTCTAAAAGTAAGCCGGCATTAAAGGCAGGTGTTTCTTCCATCGTTGGATCACTTTTTTTATTCTTCTTCATAAAACTCAATCAAAGAACCGAAGTAGGTTTCATTCCAACCTTCAACAAGATCGTCATATTCACTATCGGGAATATTAGTGTGCCTTAACTCTATAGAAGTACCATTCTTATGCGGGTGAAGTTTGATGGTAACGATTGACTCCTCTTCCTGGTCGCCAAAGTACCATTCCTGTACAATCTTTTTGCCTTCTTCAAAAGCAATATTTCTTCCTGCAATGCTATCATCCCATAAAGAGAATTCAGAGCCTGGCTCTGTTGACATTTCAGCCTTTTGACCTGTCCATAACTGGATGGTTGCTGGCTTGGTAAGAGCAAGGTAAACCTCTGCCGGTTTAGCCGGAATGATATAATATTTCTTAAAATCCTTCATTTTATACTGTTGCCGGTTTAGCAGAATGGGATAAAAATGTGTAACTGATATTTCCGTCCTTCTCGTCTTTTAATGCTATTCCTAACTCTAAAAGCTGTTTTCTAATGGCATCAGATGTAACAAAATCTTTCTTTGCCTTTGCCTGCTTTCTCAATTCTATCAGCACCTGCAGAACGCCTTCAAGTTTGCTGTCATCGCCCGGCATTTCACTGTGCAGTCCTAAAATATCTTCTACAAAAATTTTCATTTTAGAATGCATTAAATCAAAAGTATCCTTGTTTAATGCAGAAGGCAAAATGTGTTTGTCTTTAATAGAATTAATGACCGGAACGATCTCGAAGATATTTGCCAAAACTTTGGCTGTATTAAAATCGTCATTCATAAAATCATCCAGCTCAGAAAGCAGGGTAAGCACTTTTGTGTCTAATTCGGCGTCTGCTTTTTCAGGGTCAAATTCAAAGTCTGCTGCTTTCATTTTTTGCAGCGCTTCATGCGCTTCCCAGAGTCTTTTAAGACCCTTTTCGGCCGCCTGTAATGCCTCGTTTCCAAAATCGAGCGTGCTGCGGTAATGCGTTTGTAAAATAAAAAAACGGATGGTCATAGGGCTGTAGGCCTGTTCTAAAATAGGATTATTGCCACTAAACATCTCGCTGAGCTTAATAACGTTATTATAGCTTTTGCCCATTTTGCGGCCATTGATGGTGATCATATTGTTATGTATCCAGTACCGGGCAGCCATTTTATCGTTGCACACTGCGCTTTGCGCTATTTCGCATTCATGGTGCGGAAATGTCAGATCCATTCCTCCGCCATGAATGTCGAACTGGTCGCCCAGGTATTTAATGCTCATCGCCGAGCACTCAATATGCCATCCCGGAAAACCGTTGCCCCACGGGCTTTTCCAGCGCATAATGTGTTCCGGAGGCGCATTTTTCCATAGGGCAAAATCGCTTTTATTTCTTTTTTCTTCCTGGTTATCAAGATCGCGCGTGGTATCTAACTGGTCGTCGAGCACGCGGCCGCTGAGAATGCCATAAGGAAGTCCTTTTTCTGAAAAGTCCGTATTATATTTTTCTACGTCAAAGTAAACGCTGCCATTTGCAACGTAGGCATATCCATCTTCTATAATCTTTTCAATCATTACTATTTGCTCCACAATATGACCCGTTGCGGTAGGTTCTATGCTTGGCTCAATCGTATTGAACTGCTTCATAGCCCAGTGAAATAAGTTGGTGTATTTCTGCACCAGTTCCATGGGTTCCAGCTTTTCTATAACTGCTTTTATACCCGAGATATTGCAGATATCGGTAAATAAAATCGAAAGTGATATAAGGTCTTGCATGACCTAAGTGACTTTCGCCGCTGACTGTAGGTCCGCACACGTACATTCCGACTAAGCCTGGAGTGATGGAGGTAAATTCTTCTTTTTGACGGGTTAAAGTATTATGCACCTTAAGTGAAGACATGCTGTTATAAAAAATTAATTGAAATAAAATTTATTTAAAATGAATGCAAAGGTAAACGGAATGCCTTAGCAGCAGCTATACTTACCGCTTTTATAAGTTATCCCGCAAAGGAAGCATTGCCGAATATAGAACAAAGCGCACAAGTGTGCGACGCAACGATGTAAAATTGTAGCAATGCAGCCCGGCTCATAAATGTATTGCACATTCTATACGGGTTTATACTGCTTGCTGCATAAAATTGTGCAATAGATTTTTTTGGGAACCAGCAGAAGAATCAGCATTAAGCATAGTCCCCGCCAAGGCGGGGCTCACTTTTACGGCATTTCCGCTATTCGGCTTTGCTCCCGTTAGCGGGAAACAAGGACATTATTCAAAATGAATGGAACAAACTTTGATGAAACAAAATAACTTTTAAACTACATTCAATGCTCATCCAGGTACATCCTGTTAACCCTCAGCCCAGGCACATTAAAATCATTACAGAATGCCTGTTGGATGGAGGTGTAATTATTTATCCAACAGATACCATTTACGGATTGGGTTGTGATATTTTTAAAAAAAGCGGGGTAGAAAGAATTTGCCGGATAAAGGGAGTCGATCCTCAAAAAGCACAACTGAGCTTCGTATGCAGCGACCTGAGCGATCTGAGTAAATACACAAAAAGTATTTCCACACCTTTATACAGGTTATTGAAAGAACATTTGCCCGGGCCTTATACTTTTATACTTACTGCCAGCAGGGAAGTGCCAAAAATTCTGCAAAGCAAAAAAAGCACCATTGGCTTGCGTATTCCCGACAATAAAATAGCCAATACAATTGTCGAGCAATTAGGGCATCCGATACTAAGTGCATCGTTGCCGGGAGAGATGGTGGAAGAATATACAGACCCGGAAATGATCTACGAAAAATTTGAAAAGCTGGTCGATATAGTAATTGACGGCGGACCAGGCGGAATGACATCTTCTACTGTAATTGATTGTACAAGCGAACCGTATGAATTGATAAGACAAGGTTTGGGTGAATGGGCAGAAGTTGAGTAGGACGACTCTTGCTGCTTCTTTTTATCATTGTTAAATTGCTCTTCAGATATTGGTTAGTAACGATCGCACGTTATATTTGCGCCGGATGATAAAACTAAAAGTCATAGCGTTTTTCCTGAGTTTACTGATAGCAATGCAAATGTTACCGGTAAAGCAAATAGGAAATGTATTGGCAAAAAACCAGTGGACAGAGGAATTGCCTCACGACTCTGATGAGCCTGGAAAAGACACTTTGGTTCCATTCAATCATCCTTTTTTACCTCCTTCAAATTATACATCTTTAGTTTCTTTCTCATCTGAAACAAAGGCGCTTGCCTATATTCATTTTTCTGAGCAGATACCCTCTAATCATTCTACAGAAGTAGTTACTCCCCCACCCGATTCTGTTTGCTAAACAGATCACTTATTTTATTTTTATTTTCTTACTTCTGATTTTGACTAATTGGATTAAATTTTCCTTTTCTGCATGAAAACTTATTTAAAGAATGCAGGGTCCGATTTTCCGGCCTCTGTAGTCGTTTTTTTGGTGGCGTTGCCACTTTGCCTTGGTATTGCGCTGGGTTCGGGTGCACCTCTTTTTTCTGGCATTATTGCCGGTATCGTCGGTGGAATTGTTATAGGAGCATTGAGCGGATCTCAATTAAGCGTTAGCGGGCCGGCGGCCGGATTAACTGCAATTGTTTTTGCTGCCATTATTAAGCTGCAGGTCTACGAGGCTTTTCTGCTTGCAGTAGTAATAGCCGGAGTTATTCAAGTGATCTTAGGATTTGTAAAGGCTGGTGTTATTGGTGACTTTGTTCCTAACTCGGTAATCAAAGGAATGCTCGCTGCTATCGGGCTCATACTTATTCTAAAGCAATTGCCGCATTTTGTTGGCTATGACAAAGATTATGCAGGTGACGAAGCATTTGCTGAAGCTGGAAATGAAAATACTTTTTCGGGCATTTTTCATTCACTCAATGCCATTACTCCTGCTGCCTGTATTATAGGCCTTGTTTCCATTTTGATTTTAATACTGTGGGAATCAAAATTCTTCAAATCTAAAAAAGCCCTCACTTTGATACCGGGGCCATTGGTAGTCGTGCTTCTGGGAGTGTTTATGAATTTTATTTTTACAAAATATTCTCCCGGCTTTGAATTGGAGCAAAAGCGCCTCGTTTCACTTCCTGTTGCAGACAGTGCATCTATGTTTATTTCCTTCTTTACCTTTCCTGATTTTTCTTATATCAGCAGTCCGCAGGTATGGATAACAGGGGTAACGCTTGCCGTAGTAGCAAGCCTCGAAACCTTGCTCGGCATAGAAGCAGTTGATAAGCTTGACCCGCTCAAAAGAGTCACCCCACCCAACCGCGAGTTGAAAGCACAGGGAATAGGTAATCTTCTTTCGGGTATGATAGGCGGTCTGCCTTTGACATCTGTAGTCGTGCGCAGTTCAGCCAATGTAATGTCAGGAGCAAAAACAAAAGTATCGACCATTACGCATGGATTATTGTTGCTGGTTTCTGTAATATTCATTCCCAAAATTTTAAACTTAATTCCTTTATCTGCTTTAGCAGCCATCCTTATTTTTACAGGGTACAAGCTCGCCAAAGTTTCTTTGTTTAAAGAGTTTTATGTAAAAGGCCTGGATCAGTTCATTCCCTTTGTCGTAACCATCATTGCGATACTTCTTACCGATTTGCTTATAGGCATTGTTGCAGGTATTATCGTAGGATTATTTTTTATGGTACGCAGCAACTTTAGGTCATCGGTATTTGTTGTAAACGATCAGAACAGGTATCTTGTACGGTTGAGAAAAGATGTATCTTTTTTAAACAAACCAATCGTAAAGCAAAAGCTGGAAGAGGTACCCGCCAATTCCTTTATTTTGATTGATGCAACACGTGCTGATTTTATTGACAAAGACATCATTGAAGAGATCAATAATTTCTTAAAACACGCGCATTTAAAGAATATAAAAGTAGAGATCAAAAAAAGCCTGAACAAAAGCATGCACACATTATTTAACGAACAATTGAAACTTGAACTAAGATGACATCATACGAAAAACTATTACTAGAAAACAAAGCCTGGGCAACCGAAAAGGTACAGGATGACCCCGAATTTTTCTCACGCCTCGAGCACCTGCAAACTCCTGAATTTTTGTGGATAGGCTGCAGCGACAGCCGTGTTCCCGCAAATGAAATTACCGGTACGCAGCCCGGTGAGATCTTTGTTCACCGCAACATCGCAAACCTGGTTATCAATACCGACGTTAACCTGCTAAGCGTGCTCCAGTATGCAGTGGCCGTGCTTAAAGTAAAGCACATTATTGTATGCGGACATTATGGTTGCGGCGGGGTAAAGGCAGCACTAACGAATCACGATTACAAGCAGGTTTTAAATATGTGGTTGCGAAACATAAAAGACATCTACCGCATTCATCGCGACGAGGTGGACAGCGTGCCCGAAGGAGATGCACGGGTCAACCGGTTAATTGAGCTGACAGTAAAAGAGCAGGTAATGAATCTTGCAAAAACATCCATCGTTCAAAAAGCCTGGAAAGAAGAAAACCGCCCCCATTTACACGGCTGGGTTTACAGTCTTTCTGACGGTATAATCAATCCCATCTTTGAGATGGAAGCCGATACGCACATAGACCCTATCTATGAATACGACAATTTTCATTAGCAATCTTTTTAGATGAACCAGAGTAAGATGTGCCACACTTTGAAAGTGTGGCACATCTGTTTACAACAACTAATTTTTTTTTGAACCAGGCAGAAGTACTTCTATGAAACTTCTGTTGCGACGCATTTCGTTCATCAGTTGGAATGCTATGGGGCTTTTATCATGTTATGTTTATAGGTGTGGTAGACCTTTCTTTACAGCGTTAAAGCCCTATTTAGATGTGCCACACCTTGAAGGTGTGGCACATCTTTGTCGCACGTCTTTTAATAAAAACACCCCTTGACATATAAATAAGTTTGGCTATCTTGAAATGCGAGGACATCTTTTAAAAATTACTCAGAAAGGTATGCGATTAGTTGAAGGAGAATTATATCATATTTACAACAGAGGGATCAATAAAGAAGATATTTTCTCCTCGCACGATAATTACATCTATTTTCTACAAAAAGTAAGAAAGTATCTTTTGCCTGTTTCTGATATTCTTTGTTACTGTCTCATGCCAAATCATTTTCATTTTCTTATTTGTGCAAATACAAAAAGTGTATTTGCAACCAAAGCAGGTGGCATCGAAATGCAAAGTTTTTCTGCAGCCCTCAAACAATCTCTTAGCAGTTACACAAAAGCGTACAATAAAATGTATGGCAGAGCTGGTTCTTTATTTGCTCAAAACACCCATTGCAAAAAGATTTTTATTGACGTAAATAATATTGAAGGGGCTTTCTTATGTTTTAATTATATTCATCAAAATCCGTGGATAGCAGGATTAGTCAGCAAAATAGAAGACTGGCAGTATTCATCTTTCAAAGACTATATTAATCTGCGAAAGGGAACATTGTGTAATAAGCAAAAAGCTTTTGAACTGCTTGGATTGAAAACAGAGCAAATTTACAAAGACACATATCAAGTCTTATCGAATGAGAAACTAAAGAAGTTGATGTTGTAAATAAAGCGGCAAATTAAGTTGTGCCACACCTTAAAGGTGTGGCACAACTGGCAATTCTGCTAACACACCCGAGAAACAAAGTTCTAATTTAAAAGATAAATCTATAAATGAAGCCTTTCCTATGGTGGGCAGCAGATGTGCCACACCTTGAAGGTGTGGCACATCTATAACTCATGTCCCGCCGTACACCATACCTCTGGAAACAAATGCCATTCATCAGGCTAATCATTCCATTAACAGCGGGCATACTTATTCAGTTTTATTACCCCATCTCAACAAATATTCTAATAACCATTGCCGGTATTGTTGCATTCACCTCCCTTGCTTTCAGATGGCTTCCGTTCGATAGTAAATATACTTTTCGATGGCTTCCCGGTGTGGCTATCAATATCGGGTTAATGATAGTTGGAACATTGCTGATTTACAAGCAAGATATCAGCAACAAAAAGAACTGGATAGGAAACTACAAGTCGGACAGCATGGCTATACTTGCAACAGTACAGGAACCATTAATTGAAAAAGCCAAAACATACAAAGCAGAAGCCTCCGTTGATGCAGTAAATGCAGGCGGAGAATGGAAAGAAGTCACTGGAAAAATACTCGTCTATTTTAGCAAAGACAACATTCAAAAATTAAAGTATGGTTCGCAGGTGTTGTTTTATAAACCACTGCAACAAATCAAAAACTCGGGCAACCCCGGAGGGTTCGATTTTAAACAATACAGTGCCTTTCAGGGCATCTTTCACCAGGTTTTTTTAAAGAGTAATGAATATACAACAGCGGCTACAACCAATGAAAGCACTTTTCAAAACTGGCTTTTCAATATCCGGTTTTGGGTAATAAAAAAATTGCAGCAGTACATTAAACCAGCGCGTGAAGCAGGTGTAGCAGAGGCATTGCTAATTGGTTACAGAGACGATCTGGATAAAGACCTGGTGCAGGCATACAGCAACACAGGTGTAGTACACATCATCGCCATATCAGGTTTGCATTTGGGCATGATCTACCTGGCACTCGTATGGCTAATGAAACCCTTTAAACGAACCAAATGGATAAGAGGGGTAACGCCCGTTGTAATCCTTTCCGTTTTATGGATTTTTACTTTGCTTGCCGGCGGCGTGCCTTCTATTTTGCGGTCGGCTGTCATGTTTTCTTTTATTGTTTTAGGCGAAACGCTCAACCGTAAATCATCTATTTATAATACGCTGGCTTCGTCTGCATTTGTAATGCTTTGTATCAATCCATTTTATCTCTGGGATATCGGCTTCCAGCTTTCTTATGCTGCTGTTATCAGCATCATTACTTTTCAGAAGTCGGTTTATAATTGGTTTTATGTAAAAAATAAGCTGCTTGATTTCTTTTGGGAACTGACTTCTGTAACAATAGCTGCCCAGGTTTTAACAGTGCCCATTATATTTTATGCCTTTCACCAGTTTCCAACTGTTTTTCTGCTGACCAATATGATCATTGTTCCATTGTCTTCTGTTGTTTTATTTGCCGAACTGGTTGTGCTGATTACTTCTTTTGCGCCTGTTGTCTCCAGCTTTTCTGGTTTTATTACCAGCAGGATGCTTGCTTTTATGAATGGTTTTATTGAGCACGTCAATGCCTTCCCGTATGCTGTTTATGATGGCATTCAAAACAACCTTGCTGAAACTATTTTATTGTACATTTTCATTATTGGCATTTGCTATTGGTTACTCAACAAAAGCAAAACAGCCTTATTTACCGGCTTAGCGGCAATGCTTGTTTTTGTCGTAACAGATGCTGTCGAAAACTACAACCGCAGGCTACAGCAGAAAATGATTGTTTATAATATTCCTCAGCATACAGCCATTGATTTTGTAGCAGGCAAACAGTATGCTTTTGCAGGTGACAGCATTCTGCAGGAAGACGGATACCTGAAAAACTTTCATTTAAAACCTTCGAGAACCTTGCACAGCATAAGCTTTAAGGGTGATTTGAATGATCTGTATATCAGTCATCCTTTTGTTCAGTTTGCAGGTAAAAGAATAGTAGTGATTGATAAGCCTTTTACATTTAAAACTGCCGCTAAAATTCCGGTTGATGTAATTGTTATTTCTCATAATCCACGTTTGTATATTAAAGACATTGCTGCTGTGTTTGACTGTAAGCAATTTGTTTTCGATGGCTCAAACAGCACGTGGAAAATCAACCGGTGGAAAAAAGATTGTGACAGCCTACATTTGCGGCATTATTCAACTGTTGATGAAGGTGCTTACGTGATGGACTTATAATATCGGTTGAATAATACGCGCTGATAAAAGCATCAGCAGAATTACTAAAGATGAACGTAATGCGACGCAACGATGCTTAACCGGAGTTACATTGCCTGTCACCCAAAAACAACCTGTACTAATAAACCTGTCATGCAAAAGAAAATAAAATCTACACTCATTTCTGTGTTTTATAAAGAAGGTCTTGACACCATCGCAAAGCGCTTGCAAGAGCTGGGGATAACGATTTACTCAACCGGCGGAACAGAGAAATTTATAAAAGACCTGGGTATTGATTGTGTTCCGGTAGAAAGTCTGACCACATATCCTTCTATTTTGGGAGGAAGGGTAAAGACGCTGCATCCGGCTGTGTTTGGCGGCATTTTAGGAAGGCGCGAAGTGGAGCAGGATATGCAGGAAATGAAGCAATACAACATTCCTGAAATTGATCTGGTTATCGTTGATCTGTATCCATTTGAAGAAACGCTGGCGGCGACTGATGATGAAAAGCAGATCATTGAAAAGATTGACATTGGCGGCCCTTCGATGATACGTGCGGCGGCTAAAAATTTTACAAACCTTTTGGTAGTAGCTGCAAAGGACGATTATGCCGCCTTAGAAAAATTACTGGCTGAACAAAAAGGTGAGACAACGCTTGAACAACGGAAACAGTTTGCAGCAAAGGCTTTTAAAATTGTGATGAACTACGATATTGCCATCAGCAATTATTTCAACGGCAGCAATGCAACAGATAACAATTCAACAATTCATCAATCACTACGCTACGGTGAAAATCCACATCAAAAGGCAGTTTTTGAAGGAGATCTAAGTAAAGTATTTACACAGCTAAGTGGAAAAGAAATATCGTACAACAACCTGGTCGATATTGATGCTGCAATAGAATTGATAAACGAATTTCCGGCAATAGAAGCGGGGCAGGCAGATGCAATTTTTGGAATTATAAAACATACCAACGTCTGCGGAATTTCGGCAAGAGCAACGGTGAAAGAAGCCTGGGATGTTGCTTTAGCAGGCGACCCGGAAAGTGCATTTGGAGGAGTATTGGTTTGCAACGGAGCAATTGACAAAGCAACTGCTGAAGCAATTAATGAAATCTTCTTTGAAGTGCTGATCGCGCCTGCTTTTGACACAGATGCACTTGACATTTTGCAAAAGAAAAAGAACCGGATATTGTTACAATTGAAAGGTTCTTTTGAAGAAACTGAACAATTTAAGTCTGTGGCAAATGGTGTGTTAAAACAAGACCGCGACAAAGGAAACTATGCAGAATGGAAAGAGGTGGGTGGCAGAGAAACAACTGCATCTGAAAAAGAAGATTTGGAGTTTGCAAATCTTGTGTGCAAACATTTAAAAAGCAATGCGATTGCATTGATAAAAAACAAGCAACTGGTTGGCAAAGGTTGCGGACAAACGAGCCGGATAGATTCGCTTCGCCAGTCAATTGAAAAGGCAAAGCAATTCAAATTTGATTTACATGGAGCTGTACTGGCTTCCGATGCCTTTTTTCCATTCAACGATTGTGTGCAGATCGCTCATGCCGAAGGTATTGAAGCCTTTATACAACCAGGCGGTTCAATAAGGGATAAAGACAGCATTGAATATTGTGTGCAGAATAACCTGGCTATGGTTATGACGGGAATGAGGCATTTCAAACATTAGTCTAAGTTGGATCAGTCGTTATTATTTTCTAAGCATAAAAGATATAATACCAACAATTGCTCCTACAATAGCTAAAAATTGAATTAAACTTGTCCAAAAAATTGCCTTTGTTACTTCATTTTTAGTTTGTTCCACTTTTAATTCCAGACGGTGTATTTCGTCTTTTACAAATTCTTTCGTTGCAAGAGAAGCAGCTTTTAACTCAAACTTTTGATTTTGACGTTCATCAATTTCGTTCAAGACTTCAGAAATAAAAACGGAATCTTCTTTAGAAAAGTTATACCGTGAAAATATTTCTGACACTTTGTATTTAAGGGATGCTTCCATTTCTGATTATTGTCTTGTAAAGTTAAGGTTTATAATTTTTCTTACACTTCCCTCCATCCCGTAAACATAAAGACAGCATTGAATATTGTGTGCAGAATAACCTGGCTATGGTTATGACGGG
>CAXUMK010000034.1:0-25584 GCA_964251885.1 uncultured Segetibacter sp.
GTTAAGTAGATTAGTGCTTTTCAAAAAAGCCCAATAAAGCTATAGAAGTACAAGTGAGTGACACAACAATGCTTAATAGTAGCAATGCAGCCTGGCTCATAAAATGTATTGCATATTATATGGCTTAAGTATAAGTATAACTAAATCAGCTCTTAGCATAATAAGCATCAAACAATTCCTTTGCTTCTCCAAATATCTCCTCACTATTTTCTATATATTGTTCAAAGACTCCTTCCTGGTTAAAAAAACCAAATGAATGCTCTTTTTTTATGTAGGCATCGCAGGATTCGGTTTCGAGATATTTATTAACCATAACCTTAAACTTTTCATAAGTCATGGCAGCAATATCGGCAGGCCTTTTATTGAAGTCTGGATAAAACATCAGGATATCTTCATGTCCGAGCTTATACATGTTCATCAGCTTTTGCAAAGTTTTTAAAGCGCTCTTTTTACTTCTGCGGCTCTCGTCCATTTTATACACCCTGTTTTTTAATGAAGAGATATAATACAGATCAAGCGGATGACCTGCAGCAATGGCGATCAGGTGTTTGATATAAGCTTCGAGCAGGTACTTGCTTTCATTTTTTGAAAAGGAAATGAATACCAGCCTGCCGTCATAGATCCTTTTAAGCTTACCTTTCAGTGTCGTGGCCTTAATGTCGAGTTCAATTTGTACACTTTCTTCCGAAGCTTCCCCGATACAATCGCTTACCAAATCTTTTACAGGACGAACAGCTTCTTCGGTATTGGTTAGCACCCAATCGGCCATGTTTTTTAATGGCAGGTTTCCCATTGCGACGCCTTTGTTTCTATAGGTTGATAATCCATTAAGATCTGAAAAAAGCAAATCCTGTTTCACCTGCCACGATTGTAAACCGTCCAGCTCAAAAACTTCGTTTTCGGGCAACAGCACATTGTCCTGTTCGTATCGTATGCGAAGAACATTGTTGTAATATGCTTTAAATGGATTTTTAAAAAAGCTAATAAATGACTCTATAGAAACTTCATCAAAAGTGAATAGTTCTGCTGCTGCAGTCTTACTAACTTCAGCAGGCTGGTGACTTGTTTTAGCTTCTCCCAAATAACTGTATAACCTCTTATCGTGCAAGCCATACTTGTGGCTGAAACCATGCAAAGGATGAGTTGTAACAAGCGTTTCCCTTACTTTCATTGTTTCATCCTTCACGCCCGATTGTATATAATCTATCAGTTCATCTATCAATACCGAAGGCGGCATAATGGTATTGTCTTTCGAACTGCGTCCTATGTAACTGATGTATAAATACTGCTGTGCAGAAAGTATCGTTTCCAAAAAAAGGTGCTTGTCATTTTCCTTTACATTCCGGTCGCCTTTTCTTTTTTCCTGCTCCATCATGTTAAAGCTAACCTTTGTCTCTTTGCGGGGAAATTTATCAAAGTTCAAACCCATAAGCGCAACCACTTTAAACGGAATACTTCGCATAGGAATAAGCGAGCAAAAGGTAATGCCGCCCGATGCAAAAGCGTTAGACCGGGTTTCGTAAGTAAATGAATTGACAAAGCTATGTTTGAAAACATCAAAGCTTATTTTATCCTGCACGATATCGTTTAATACATACAGCTTCTCCAGGTTTCGCAAAAGCGCCTGATAATCTTCGTCGCTGTTGTCTTCGGCCTGATAAACGAGCTTATCAACCACCTGCTCGATGTATTCTCCCCATTCTGTTAGGGTTCTTAAGTGTTTTCGCTCTTCAATGGTTGAAATCAACACTTCTGCAAAATGGCAAAAACGGATCAGTTCAAATGAGTCTTCTCCTTCTGCAATGTCAAGCGGGTAAGTTGCATAGCCATTGGCCATATACTCGTCTTCGCCGCTGATGCAGATACCGTACATGATGCGGCGAATACCATTTTTCCAGCTTACATATATCGTTTCATCTTCTTTTCTGCCTTCAATCCCAAACCGGATATTCGCTTTATCAACCGCCTTTCTAATCAGCTCAAGGTCAGAGATGGAAAACCTTTTCCTTATATAATTTGAATCCAATAACTGCAATACTTCTTCGGTCTTAAAATTATCTTCATCCAAAGCCAGAACGGATTGAAGCGCACTGAAAAGATTATCACTTATGGTAAAGCTTTCATCGGCAATTGTGAAGGGAAATTTATATTTAGCAGAATTGAAAACTGCTTTTATGTAAGGCGCATAAGCGTCTATATCACTTACCATTACCACAATGTCTCTTGCAGATAAAGCTTCCGGTTTTTGGTCAACCAAATGCACGAGGTAATTATACAAAACCTCTACTTCTCTTGCAGTAGTATAACACGCATTGATGGTTATTGAGCCATCGTTGATATCATTAGCGCTAAGCTCATTTCTGCCTGTAGAATCACTGTTATGAAAAATATCATTTTGAATTTTTCCCAATAAACTTTCAGCCACCGGTTCAGGAGATTCTACATCGATGTATTGATTTAAAAATTCCTCGCTTTCAAAAAACATACTGAAAGTATCCTGCAAAATTCTTCCCCATCCCGTAAGCAAAGGATTACCGGCAGATTGCAAATCTGAAGCAGATAATTTCATCTTACTTTTCTGTCTCCAATGGGCAAGTTGTTTTTCACTTTTATCCTCAAACCAATACACAGCCGGCGTTGGGTTCAGCAGATGAAAAGTAACATTGACAACCGATGCCAACTCATAAAAAATATGAACGTGATACCTGGTAATGATAGACAATCCAAAAACATGAATGTTAGGAATTTGAGCCTTTAGTTTCTTTTGTTGTTCAGGTTGTTTCAGTGCTTCGATGATGTATTTACCAATCACGGTTTTATCAGGCATACTCTCTCCCAAAATCTCTTTTGCCTTTACCCACAAATACTTTTGCCAGCCATTATTCGAATCAAAACGAGTTACATTTTCATTCCATTCCCGTATCATTTCAGGCCTGTAAATCTGGTACTGGTCAAAAAGGTCAGCCACTTTTTGCGCCAGCGCCATTCGCTTTACATCATCGTTTGTATAGTAGTTGGCTATCTTCCTGAATTCATCCTGAAACCCTTTGCCAGACAAAAGTGTAAAGAGCACCCATTGCAGTATTCCTGCCGAAAGCGCCTGCTTATTTTGCGAGCCAAGCTTATAATATATCTCATTCACAAGGTCATTCGGTTTCAGAAACCTGCAGTTCGCGACAATCCCCAAATTATCTGCAATCTTTATCTTCAGCCAGTTATTCATCCCCTGCGTTTGTGTAACAATATATTGCGGCTGAAAAACATGGTTCTGCTGGCTGTGCAATTCTTTTGACAGTTGAACCGCCAGTTGCTCCAGCGAATTAGACCCGTTTATTTGTAAACTCATTGATTGTTAAATTAATGCCCGGTCATGTTTTTTTGTTTACCAGCATTTGTTATCTATTTAACTCCGGTTGTGTCACTCACTTGTACCACATCTTTTTATGGCATCGTTACCTCATCCTCGTTCCTTCCCCTTGAGGAGAAGGAGGCCATGCATTGGATTATAAATTAGGCTTCTGCGCTAACACTTGTGCTTTGCCGTTAACTATTCATTCTTAGTTTAGCAATCAACTTGCCACTTCATTTTCAAATTTTCATATTGAGCCATTTTCAAACTGAGCCATTTTCAAATCATTCTTCAAACCGCTCCATAATTCCTGACGCTCTTTCTACCACTCCTTCAGCAGTATGTAAAATCACTTCTTCACTTGCCTGCACTATCACCTTAGATTTTGCACGGGTAACGGCGGTGTATAAAAGCTCACGGGTTAAAATTGAAATGTTGATATTGTCAGGTAAAACTACCAGCACCTGATCATATTCAGAACCCTGGCTTTTATGGATAGTCATAGCAAAAACGGTTTCAGATTCTGCTATATATCCCGGAAAAACAGATTTTAGCTCGTTATCACTATCTTCAAACCAGGCTTTCAATATACCGCTTTCGTCAGGTCTTATTATTCCAACATCACCATTAAACAGTCCAAGCGAGTAATAGTTTTTGGTTATGATAATGGGCCTGTTTTCATAGTATTCAGAATTTTTGTTGATCAGCTTTTTTCTCCTGAGATAATTTTCAATCGCGGTATTCAAACTGTACAAGCCCTGCCCGCCTTCTCTTACAGCACACAGCACCCGTAATTGATTTAGCCGTTGCAAAGCCTTTTTTATATCGGGTTCTTTAATATAATCTGTGTATCCTTCTGCAAACTGTTCAAATAATTCGTTGCTGTATTCTGTATCGATTGTTACCTGATCATCTGCGTTGTCTTGCAGGTATTCATGTAAAGCCGCACAGTCATTTTTAATGATTGCCTTGCTGAATTTTCCAATGCCCTTGTCGCTGGTAAAACGGTGGCTGCGTTTCAATTCAATAATATGTTCAGATAAAAGATGAGCAGTTTCTTTCAAAATATAATCAGCAGGAATTTGTCTTGCGGTGTTAGAGATAAAAGAATTTATCAGTTGCGCTCTTTCTGCTGTAAAAACTTCTAATCCTGACTGCGTTTTACAAAGGTCACCAAATAAACTGCCTGCTTCAACAGAAGCCAACTGGTCTTTGTCTCCTAAAAGTATCAGCCTGGTTTCCGGTCCTATCGCATCTAAGAGTTTTGCAAACAGCGCCACATCAATCATCGAAGACTCGTCTACGATAACCACATCGTAATTTACAGTATTGCCTTTATTGTGTTTAAAATAAGGCGAGTCGGGCACATACTTCAATAGCCGGTGAATAGTCGAGGGAGCAATGGCTTTAAGCTTTTGACTGATATTTTCATCAACATTTAATGACGAAGCTTTTAAAGACTCTGCCATTCGCACAGCCGCTTTACCACTAGGTGCAGTGAGCGCTACTTTAAGATTAGGATTGATAGTGTACAATATGGCAAGAATTTTTGCAACCGTAGTCGTCTTACCGGTGCCCGGGCCACCTGTAATTATGGTGAAGTTGTTCAATACTGCTGATACTGCTGCCACTAACTGCCAGTCAACATTTTCGGCAGCAATGGTGCTTTTAGGCAAACTGCTTCCACTAAAAACTGTTTTAATAAAATCGGCGTTTAGTTTTAATTCTTTACTACGCTTTTGGGCTTCGTATTTTTCACTTTCGACAAATGCTTTTATCCTGCTGACAATAGCTGTTTCATAATTGAAATATCGCTGTAAGTAAAGCCGGTTATTATGCAATACAAAGGGCTGCTTTGCTCCGTTTTTAAATGTTACAAGCTGTTCGTCCTTTAATTTTGATTTGTTTCTTACCGCAATACCTGTATCATAAAAAGGAACGCTTTCCAACTCTTCGCGTACATTATTTAAATGCAAACAAATATGACCTTCACCTAATTTTTTCGAAACCAGGTAGGCATAAGGTTTCAAATTTTCACCTCCAAAAAATTCAGCAAACTGCTGATGAACATCATTCGTTGTTTTCATACGATATTCTGTTTTGAATTATTAAAATTTACTGTTGTAGCAATTTATACAATGATAAGGCGAATAAAAGAAATTGCGGGGAGAAAAAACAGCAAGACACTATTTTATTCAAACAGACAAAAAAGCCTTTATTTGCCACACCATGAATATTAGAATGATAAGCAATGAACACCATTCTTTAATCTTTGCCTTGAAAAATTTTTTAAAAAAGTGGTAGATGTTTTTGAAAAAGTATAAATTTGTACTACCTTTGGTATAAATATTAAATCATGGAAAACAACAAAACAAAGAAGATCGGAAAAGCTGTAAAAAATAAAAGCGCTTTGCCAAAAGGAAGCAAGACGATAGAAAACCAATATGAAAAAGCAAGTGCAGAAGAAAGCCCTCTTTCAATAGTTGCAGAGGCAGACAATGTTGCTTATTTTACTAATAAGCGTAAGGTAAGCAATGCTATAAACAATTGGGTTATTTTACAGGATGTGTCTACAAAGCCCGAAAGCCGGATGACGTCTTTTGAAAAAATTGATATTATAAGAGAAGGTATCTCTAAAAAAGACCTTGAACGTTTAAAAGAAAAGACTGACCTCGATTACAACCAATTGTCTAAAGTGCTTTCTGTAGCCCGTGCTACCCTCATAAATAAAAAAGGAAACGCAAGGTTTGATACTGTTTTAAGTGAAAGAATTGTAGGAGTCGCAGACATATATTCTTACGGATACGAAGTTTTTGAAGATGAAAACCGTTTTAATGAATGGATATTCAGAGCTAATCAATCTCTTGGAGGTCATTCGCCTTACGATTTATTAGATAGCCAGTACGGAAGAGAAGAAGTTAAAAACCTGATTGGAAGAATTGATTATGGTGTTTATTCATAAACCACCTTATGATTGCATACAGAATAGGAAGAACAAAATATGCCAATGATTTAACCGGCGAAGGCGCCCGGTTAAATGGAGGCAGATGGAACCATAAACTCAGTCCTTGTATTTATACATCTGACAGCAGGTCTCTTGCTGTTTTAGAATACACCGTAAATGTAAATATTGATGATATTCCCCGGGCATTAAGCATGACTACTCTTGACATTCCTGAAAAAAATATTTTAAACCTCACTATAGCGGATCTTCCGGGCGATTGGAGAACATCGCCTGCACCTGCATCTGCAAAAGATTTCGGCACCCAACTATTGAAAAAGGCAGAATATGCAGTCATTAAAATTCCTTCAGCAGTCGTACCCGAAGAATACAATTACCTTCTAAATCCTTTGCATAGAGAAAGTTCTAAGTTTACTGTTATTGAAGTGCAAGATTTTATTTATGATGTCAGGATAAAGAACCGGTAATTCTGAAATTAGTTTGGTTTGCCTTAACCAACATATAGTTGTCAAGAGATACAAGTGACTCCTGGATTGTCGAATAATGAATGAAAAGTACACGAGTGCGACGCAACGTCGGTCTCAAAGTAGTAATGAAGACCGGCTCATAAAAATTCTACTCACTTTTTTATCCCTTGCCCAGTATAAATTGCCATTTGTAACTGAGTAAAATTATAAACATCCAAAACTATAAAGAATAGCGACCTACATTTTGCAATGCCTGAAACAATTTTATTACTGCACAACATTCACCCACTTTCCACTAACTCCACTGCTGATACTGTTATCATACATTGCTTCGCAATACGTGCCAGGCCAGTAATAGCGGCCGGGATAGGCGGCGTTTAATTGAACATAATACGTAAGTGTTTCGTTTTGGCTGATATTAAAATAATGATATACGCGGTCGTCGCGAATATCCATATATTCTGATGGTGAGGATTTGAAAGCGCCTTCGCTGTTGTACAATCTTGTATTTAAAATCTCCCATCCTGATGGAAAGATTTGTGACAATGCCATTTGATTATATGTACCTCTTCGACCGGTATTTTTAAGGGTAACTTTTGCTATGAAGTCCGTTCCCTGTTTTATGGATGCAGCGTCGACCGGCGAACCTGTTGCTGTTATGAAGACAACTGACATGGCTAATACATTTGGCTTATTTACTACTCTTAAACTATCTCCTGTTATGGGTTGTCCCTGGTTGATTATTCTTACATATAAAATATTATTCGCTCTGTTGCTTACGCTGATGTTTGCTTTGCCTTTGGTAAACGTTACCGGCATCTGAATAATATTGCCCTCGCTGCTGACATTGAAACTTTTTCCACCCGCACTTGCAGTAATCGTGATTTTATTTCCTGTTTGATTTTTACCGCAGTACCTGCTTACAGCTATTAAAGAATAAGCGGTTGTTTGGGTACTGTACCAGCTTTCCTGCGATAGTTGGTTTGCTACATCACGTACCAATTGGGCTGCTTCAGCTTTTCGGTTCATAATGGTTAATGTTTCTAAAACCATTGCCTGGTCTCTTAACTGGCTGCCATAAGAAATGCCGGGGTCGGGGCGCTGATTAAAGCGGGTGGGCAAGCCGCTTATCATTTGCAGGGCGACTCCATTTTGTCCAATTAAGTAATAAGCTGCTGCAAGTCTCCATTTTGCTTCGGGTGTTATGAACCTGTATTCTTTCAGCCTGTTCATTGCACCAAGTTCGGGGGCTTTTGATAATGCAAGCAGGTAGAGGCGATAAGCCTGCGTAAGGTCTTCGCCATAGTAAGGCGCTTTTGTAGTCATCCATTGATTGGCTTTGGTTCTTTCGTATCCTTTCCATTGCTGCAGTAATGATGATGGAACATTGTAGCCTCTTTCATTTGCTTCAAGCAAGAAGTGACCTGCATAGTTGGTGCCCCATTCGTCGCTGTTGGCTTCATTTGGCCAATAGCTGTAACCTCCGTCTCTTGCCTGGAAGCTTTTTATCTTTTCAATCGCCTTCCTGATGTTCAGATCGACCTGCGCTTTTTGATAATCGCTCAGTTCCATTAATTGATTTAATACCAATTGAGGAAATACAGAAGAAACAGTTTGCTCAATACAGCCATGGGGATATTGAATTAAGTATTGCAACCGCTTTTCAAGATTGATAGCAGGAATAGATGACACTTCAACAACTGCCTTGTTAGTGTTTTCTGCGCCAATAACAGAGATGGTATTGCTAAAGCTTTGTCCTGCAGATAAAGTTCTTTCTGTGACGTTTGTCATTAGTGGATTAGGATTTCGCACATCCAGTTCCACTTCGTATTCTGTTCTTTCCCTGCCGCTTGTTGCTACTAGTTTTACCTTGCCTATGCCGGTGCCTGATTTTACTCTTGCATCAAAATAAACCTGCTGCTCACCTGTTGAGGTAAAAGAAATGTTTTGATTAGTTGCACCCACCGGTTCTATAAAAGGATTGCTTTGAATGCTAAGGCTAACATTACGGATATTATTTTCGGTTGCAAAAACAGTTACCGGTATTTTGATTTGTTCAGCCGGACCTAATACTCGTGGCATGGTTGCCAAAAGCATCAATGGCTTCTTTACTGTGACTGCTTTTTCTGCAAAACCATACGCTCCTTTACTGCCCGCGATCACCATCGCTCTCACACTTCCCATATAAGGAGGAAGGGTAAACGTATGACTTCGGCTGCTGCCATTGGTTTTGAACGGTCCGAGGAATTGAACAATGGGTTTAAAGCGATTCGCTTTTTTCTTGCCCGGTTCGGCAGCTTCGCTATCACCACCAATGGTTAGTATCCGTTCGAGGTCTCCGCCCCATGCCCCAATTACAAAATCAAACAAATCCCAGCTTTTTACGCCTAATGCTTCTCTTGCATAAAAAGCGCTGTGAGGGTTTGGTGTTTTAAAACGGGTAAGGTCAAGAAGGCCTTCATCTACTACTGCAATTACATAACTCATGTCTTTGCCATTTGCTTCTGAAACGGTAATGGTATTTTGCTGTTCGGGTCTGATAACATCCGGCATCTTTATAACCGGTGTCAGCACAGTGCTTTTGTCTTCTATCATTACCGGAATTACTCCATACATCCTGATAGGCAGGTCGTTTATAGTTTGGGCATGCGGCTGCAGTAAACTTACGTTCACATATACATTCGGAGCCATTTCTTTCTCCGCTTTAAAACTGAATGTTGTTTGTCCCTGTTGCGTTTCTGTCCAATATGTTTTTAAAACTTTGCTTCCGCTTTCTATGCTTATCAATGCCCGGCCGCCTTTGCTGCTGGGGATGCTCAACATGACATCTTCACCTGCATTGTACTTTTCTTTGTTTGAAGTAAATGACAACATAGATGCTGCTGTAGCATCGTCTTTATTATCCCTCGTTTGCCAGTAAGGGCCGTCTATATAAAACGTTTGCCCGGTTACATGACCACTTTTTGTATCTTTTACCAAAACGAGATAACGTCCCCAGTCATCAGACGAAAGATTTACAGTATAAGCGCCTTTGCCATTGTCAAGAGAAATCGTTTGTTTCTTAATCAGCTTGTTGTATTCATTTTGTGTAAAGTTGCTCAATTCATCGCCGGTATTATCCCACCACCATCTCCATTGAATTTTATACAGCTCAACTTCAGCAGAGCCATTGCCACCAATTAAACGGCCTTTTGTATCTACGTTTACAATGTTCATTGTTTGGGTTTGCCCTGCCATGAGATAACCCCAGGGTTTTGTTCCTTCGGGCACTTTCACGCCGACATAAGTATTGTAAGGATGATAAGGAAAAGCAACATTGTCAACGCTGAAATTTCCGCCAGGCTCAAAAACTTTTACAAGCAGGTTAGCAGTAAGAACACCGGGAGCATCGGTCGTTATCTGGAAGTTCGGGCTGACATTTGCCACACCCTGTTCATTCAAAGTGCCATCGAAAATGGTTTTACTCTGCGGCTCGAAATGAGACACCGGATTATCAAACACATATCCATCAAACTTAGGAAAAGTTGTTTTGCTCTTGTACAGTTGTGCATCTACTCTTGCCTTTAGATTTTTAGCAGTCGCGCCAAATAACCACTTAGCTGAAAGTGTTCCGGTTGTTGTAACTCCTTTGCCTAATTCAGGATTTGCGCCAAAGTTTAAATCAATCTTTAAGCGGTTGGGCATTACTGTTTCTATCTTCAGCTTTTTTTCAAAAGTTGCTCCGCCAACTTTTACTTTGCAATTCCAGTTTCCCGTTGGAGCAGAAGCATCGGTCGCTGTTCTGAAAACATTAAACCCATCTTCCGCATTTGTCTGAACTATTTTTTTATACAGTTGCCCGTTAGGTGAATACAACTCCATCTCTACCGGATGTTCTTCAGGCAGTTTGTTTTGCTTGTCTTCAATCATACAAGTTAGATACAAGCTATCGCCAGGTCTCCAAACGCCTCTCTCGCCAAAAATAAATCCTTTGATTCCGTTCTTTACTTCTGCACCGCTTACATCAAAACGACTTACCGGTAATGAGCTGGCATCATCAATTTTAAGGTAGCTTTTTTCTTCACCATTTGCTGCAATCAGCAGGTATGGCTTGCTCTTCATTTCAAGTGTTGCAAAACCATCGCTGCCCGTTTTGCCCTTACCAACAATTTGTCTTTGATAATCTAATACCTGCAGTTCAATTCCACCCATTGGTTCGGTCGTAAGAATGTTTGTTGCTGCAACTACCAAAGCGTTTTCGCTTCCTCTTTTTGCCGTCAAGCCAATATTGGTGGCAATAATGTTCCTGCCTGCAAAGCGCTCTTTACTGTAGTACGATTTGCTGCAGGGGTTATCTCGCTGGTTCCAGTTGTATCCGTAAGGATAATAGTTGTCGTACCGGCTCCAGAATTCGTCGTCACCGTCTAAAGCATTTTCGTTTTCGCTGTAAGAATATTCCCTGCTTTCATCTTCTTCATCCGGTTCTTCCTGGTTACTTGTTTCCTGCACAACGTCGGTAACAGAAGTGGTTGAATCAGTTGCACCATTGTTACCAATTACAACCACTTTTTTCTTTGGCTTTGCACCACAGGTATATAAAGAGTAGTTGGGTCTAAAGGCAATATTGATACGATAAATAGCTCCCGGTTCAGTTCTTATATATTTGTCTATGTCTAAATAAAACCGGTTTTTTTTGTGAAGGTTCACGCTTTGGTCGTTGTCTAATCTTACAGTGGCCCTTATCAATGGTTTTGCTACCTGGCGCAATTGATTTTCGCCGTTTAAATCATTAGACTGCAGAAACTGCGCAACATTGTTTTCATAAATTTTGATGACAGAAACGTCTACTGCATTCAGGTTAACCGATTCAAATGGCAGCACCAGTTTTCCTGAACTGTTGGGAAGTATAGTTCCCCTTCCCTGGATTTTTACAAGAGGTAACCGGTTCTCATAAAAGATGTTTGCAGTAAATTGTTTAGTAAGCCTGCCACCCCATTCGTTTGTAATCCCTTCGTTGATATTTACTTTATAATTACCATCTACCTTGTTGGCCAAATACATTTTCACCTCGCTGCCGTTGATGCTGTAACTGGCATCTTCCTGTTCGCTGATTGCGATCAACCCTTTCAAATCCTGGTTAACAGCAAGCGGGTCGCTAAACTGAACCAGTGCATATTCTTCTTCATCCTGAACTGCACGAACGGCCAGCACTTTAAAATCGCCAACAGCAGGAATGACAATTTCCTTTTTATCTTTCTTTGCAATGTTCAATGCATCGCCATCCCATTCGAGCTGTAAGTTGCGGGCAGTACTTCCACGCTTTATGCCATCAATCGTAAAGTCATGCGTTTTGCCTGCTTCATTGTGCTGCCATTTCAATTTAATGTCAGCCGCTGGATAAGATGCTTTGACTATCTTTTCAACCTTTGCATTTTCTTCCACGTCTGCAGTTAGTACCGTTCCTGATAAAGTCATCTGTTCCTTACTTCCGTTCACTGCACGCAATCCGTTTTCTTCCACACTAAACGATGGCTTTATCACCTGCACATTAAATACAAATGTTTTATATTTCGAAGGAACGCTTCTTACTTGATTCAATTTAAAATTTACCTCGTACAGTTCATTTGGCTTCAAATCTTTATCAGGCTTAAACTCTATTGTACGCTCGTCTGTCCAGTATGCTTTGCCGGAGACGGAAGGAGAAAAATCAAACAGGTTTTCATTGATTGTTTCGTTAATCGTATGCGTTGTTGAAACGTCTGAAGTAAGCTGAATCTTAATGGTATTTTTCTTAGAGATAACACCCGAAGTATAAGCTTCGATATACTTGCTGAATTCAGGGTCAACCGAGGTGATTTTTGGTTTGCTTTTACAGCCAAATAAAAAGATTGCAGACAACAAAATAGCAAGGCCACTCATTTTTTTAAGTGACAGCAAATGGTGCAAATACATGTAAATAAGAGAATTGAAGTGAAGAAAGTTTTGTGACAGAAAGTTAGTGAATTGATTTGGAGAGAGGAAAGAAATTTTTTGTTATGAGTGGTTGTAAAAGGTTAGGTTTATAGTTGTAAGGCGATACAAGCGACTCCCTGCATTGTGGAATACAGAATAAAAAGTACAAGTGTGCGACGCAACGGCTGACTCATAGTAGTAATTCAGCCTGGTTCAAAAAAAATCAACTCGCTTTTTTATCCCTTGTACAGTATAGTTATCAAAGTTTTGTTTTGAGATGGCAGAAGCTTTTTGTGGATGCACTGTGGCGGGAACGAAAGAACCACCAAGATTAATTCATTCTTATATCTCCTCTGTTCCTTTTTCTTATTTTTGCGGAAACATCTAAAGCTATGCTTCATTGTTTGCAAAGTAGAAGGAGTATAAGGAGAGTATTCAAATTTACCAGGAGATTAAGAAAGAGGGCAATAATATGATGTGAGTAAATTATCAGCAAGTCCCGTACAAAATTTTCTAAACCGTATTTTTCCAAAAGAAACACCAGATTCCGTACTTCATTGTAGTATAATATTCATTACCTCATTTATTATCTTCATTACCGCATGAAATTTTCATTAGTATTCATTCCGTTTATATTGCTGGCATCGTTAGAAAGCAGGAGTCAGGCAATAAGTAAAAAGAGACCAAAGGACTTTAAAGTGGTAGGCTACTACTTATTAAACCATTTATTAACAGACACTATTCAAAATGATTCTAACTATACTTTTTTAGATAAGGTAACTCATGTAAACTTAGCTTTTGTAAACCCTGACACATCAGGCAACTTTTTCCAATATCCCGCTCTTGATTTTTTTATACAAAAGGCACATAAAAAAAATGTGAAAGTACTGGTATCCATTGCCGGAGGAGGTCCGCACACTTATTATTCAGCATTGCTGCAGGATGAAAAAAGGAAAATGCTGGTTGATAATTTAGTATCGTTGGTTACAAGATATGACCTGGATGGTATAGACGTTGACCTGGAAGGAAATGATATAGATATGAATTATGAAGCTTTTGTAACCGATCTGGCTGCAGTCTTGAAGCCATTGAAAAAGTTGATGACTGCTGCCATAGCTACCGCTTATAAAGACCAGCTTTCTGATAAAGCCTTACAGCAATTTGATTTTTTAAATATCATGTCTTATGATCGTACCGGCCCCTGGAACCCACTTAAACCTGGTCCCCATTCACCATACAGTATGGCAGAGGAAGACCTGGAATACTGGAATAAGACAAGGTTGATTCCAAAAGAAAAATTAGTAATTGGTGTTCCTTTTTATGGTTATGGATTTGGTTCCGGCAACACACAAGCGGTAAGCATGAATTATAAAGAGATTGTCGCTTCCTATCCTAATGCGGTCTTATCTGATACATTAATTTTACAGGACGGGAAGATCTTGTATTATAACGGCTATTCTACTATAAAAAAGAAAACTAAGTTAGCCGCCCAAAAAGCCGGTGGCATAATGATCTGGCAGTTACTGGGTGATGCTCCGGGAGAAACTTCACTTTTAAAAATGATAAATCAAATTGCTTTTAAAAATGAAGCGGTTGATTAAAAGTGATTCCTCGGAGTTGTGGCTATTGGCTTATATTGGAGCCATTCCTGCCATCATAATTATTTCACCTTAAGTTCAGCCCTGGATAAATTATTTTTTTAAAGAAAAAGCTTGTCTAACGAAAGAAGAATAAAATGAAAAGAGTAGCAATCACCGGCATGGGCGCTATAACGCCTTTGGGTAATTCTGTAAATGAATTCTGGAAGAATATTGTTGCGGGTAAAAGCGGTGCAGCCATGCTTACAAAATTTGATACTTCAAAGTTTAAGACCCGCTTTGGATGCGAGATCAAAGATTTTGATATTACCCAATACATAGAGAAAAAAGAAGTTAAAAAGTATGACCTGTATACCCAATATGCGATTGCAGCAAGCGACCAGGCTATAAAAGATGCCGGGCTCGATTTTGCACAAATGGCTGAAACGGAGCGATACGAAATTGGCGTAATATGGGCATCGGGCAATGGTGGCATGGCAACGTTTGAAGACCAGGTGAAGGAGTTTCATGCCGGTGACGGTACACCAAGGTTTAGCCCATACTTTATTCCAAAAATGATTGTTGATATTGCAGCAGGCGCTATTTCCATCCGGCATAAACTATATGGCCCTAACTATTGTACAGTGTCTGCCTGTGCTTCGTCCAATACCGCCCTCATCAATGCGTTTGATACAATACGGCTTGGCAAGGCGTCTGTTATGGTTGCAGGCGGTTCAGAAGCCTGTATCACGTCTGCTTCGGTAGGCGGTTTTAATGCAGCACAGGCTTTGTCAAAAAGAAATGATGACCCGGCAACGGCCTCCCGTCCTTTTGATAAAGACAGGGATGGTTTTGTAATGGGTGAAGGCGCAGGTGCTTTGATTTTAGAAGAATGGGAACATGCTGTAAAAAGAGGTGCAACGATTTATGCAGAAATGGCGGGTGGTGGTATGGCGGCAGATGCTTATCACTTAACAGGTACTCCTCCGGATGGTTTAGGCGCTTACCTGGGGATGGCTAAAGCATTGGCAGATGCACAGATTACCCCTGATAAAATCGATTATGTAAATGCCCATGCTACCTCTACCGGTCTTGGTGACATCAGCGAATTGCATGGCATTAAACGGCTTTTCAATACCCTGCCCGTTTCCATTAGCGGAACAAAATCTATGACAGGTCATCTGCTGGGAGCCGCAGGCGCAATTGAAAGTATTATAAGTGTATTGGCTGTAAAACATGACATTATTCCGGCGACGATTAATACTAAAAACCTCGATGAGGCTATTCCGCATGGATTGAATATTATACTTGGAAAGTCAATCGGCAGAAAGGTAAATTATGTGCTGAATAATACTTTTGGTTTTGGCGGGCATACCGCAAGTTCTGTTTTTAAAAAATATGCGTAACTCTACTTTGACATGTTTTAATGTTTGTAGTTTTTTTTTGTAGCCGTCAGTTGTTTTTTATGGCAACTCACTTGTACCACATCTTTTTATGGCAGCTTTTAAAGAAAGCCCGCTAACAACATAAGCTGGTGAAGTAGAAATAACTATTGTGCAAATACCATAAGCCTGCACTCCTATTTTTCCACCATTTCCTTTAAACTCATTGCATTCTCATAAGCGTTGCCCATTGTATTATTGAAGTAAGCATATACATCTTTGCCAGCGCTAAGCCAGCGCCGAATTTTTTCTGACTGCTCTTCAAGAAAATCGTTGCTGTAGCTGCCTCTGTAATCACCTTTCGGGCCATGAAATCTGTAATAAACAAAGTTGGCCGCTTCATTTACATCAAGGTTCTTTGACTTCGGCATATCGTGCAGTACTAATTCTGCATCGTATCTCTCAAGAAGCTTGTATGTCTCATTGTTATACCATGTTACGCTTCTAAACTCTATTGCTTTTCGCCATTGGTTTTTAGTATCTGCCTGCTGAAGTCGCTGTAAAAGCTGCCCGACCTGGTCATTATATTCTGCTGTAATGCTGCCGGGAAATTGAACAAGCAGGCAACCTTTTTTATTGCCGATATAATCTGCTGCCTTTAAAAAGGGATCAATATTATTGGGATCAAACCTCAATTCTTTTACGTGCGTGATTTCTCGCCACAGCTTTACTGTGAACTGAAACTTTTCCGAAACTTCATTTGTCCACTTCTCAAAAGTAGACAGCATAGGAATTTTATAAAATGTGCTGTTTACTTCAAGCGTATTAAACAATGAGCTGTAGTAGTTAAGGCGGCTCTTAAGCTGAAATGCAGCCGGGAAAGTTGCTTTACTGCCGGCCAATGCAATACCGCTTGTGCCAATGCGCAATATCCCTTTGGTTTGTTCTTTCATTGGTTCATCGTTCTACTGTTTTCTGCTCTTTAAAAATCATTATAATATTCGTACCAGTGGAAAATATTGCTATCAGGATTCAGTTTATATGAAATCATCCCGCAAAATGTCTGCAAATATTTCCTTTTACAACCTGCAGCACTATAGTTAACTAACTCTGTTCATTCTCTCAGAAAATTCCTTAATACTTCATGCATCAGAAGCTATCACTATCCCGTTCTTTTATCTACATTTAAAGTAAGATCACAAACAGCAGCGTATGTCTTATTCCATTTTCCCTTTAGGAGACTCAGCCTTAACTGTTGATTTTGGCAATGTGATCTCCAAAGAAATAAACAGGAAAGTAATAGCGCTTGCACAGGCAATAGAAAAAGAAGGCTGGTCAGGCGTAAAAGATATTGTTCCTGCATATAGTTCGGTAACTATTCATTATGATACCATTGCTCTTTTAAAGCTGCATAAAAATGAAAGTGCATTTAACATTCTTTCTGAACAAGTGAAAACGTTGCTTCCGCAGTCAATTGAAGAAGTGACGGATGAATGCAGAATTATCAGGATACCGGTTTGTTATTCTTTGAAATATGGTTTGGATTTGGTGGATATAAGCAAACGAACAACATTACCGGTTGAGGAAATTATAAGACTGCATACAGCAAAAAAATACAAAGTGTATATGATGGGCTTTTTACCTGGCTTTGCATATATGGGAGATGTAGATGAAAGAATTGCAGTTGACCGTAAACCGGAACCGAGGTTGAAGATAGAAGCAGGTTATGTGGGCATAGCAGGAAAACAAACCGGAATTTACCCGTTAACTTCTCCCGGCGGATGGCAGATAATCGGAAGAACGCCGGTAAACCTTTTTGATAAAGGAAAAGAAGAACCTGTATTTTTCAGGGCGGGTGATGAAGTAACATTTTATGCAATAACAGAAGATGAGTTTAACAATTATTAAAGCAGGAATATTAGACACCATACAGGACGAAGGCCGGTTTGGTTTTCAGTCATCCGGTATCAATGCGAGTGGAGCAATGGATGTTTTTGCTGCAAGGCTTGCCAACTGTCTTTTGGGCAAACTAATGAACTCGGCTGTAATAGAAATGCATTTTCCTGCACCGGTTATCTCATTTAGCGAAGCTGCTGTCATTTGTATAACCGGCGCCGATTTTACTGCTGCAATCAACGATAAAAAAATCCAGATAAATCAACCGGTGCTGGTAAATAAAGAGGCAGTTATTAAATTCAAAAAAGTAAAACAGGGAGCACGGTGTTACTTATCGGTCTTAAATAACTTCACCCTGACTTCCTGGCTAAACAGTTACAGCACCAATGTAAAAGCTGCCGCAGGAGGTTTACGTGGCGGCGCACTAAAAAGTGGCGACGTTATTCCGTTTGAAAAAATAAATGCTTTATCAGGTTTTTTAAAGGATGCAACTTGTAAGGTTTTACCGTGGTATGCTCACCCACAGCCAACAACTGCAATTGATAAAATTGAAGTGATCAAAGGAAGTGAATGGAACTGGCTAAACGAAACAAGTCAGCAAACTTTTTTAAACAGTTCGTTCAAAATAACAAAAGTAGCAGACCGGATGGGTTACAGGCTTTTTGGAACACCGCTCCATTTGAAAGAGGCAAAACAGTTGGTTTCCTCATCGGTTTGTTTTGGTACTTTGCAATTGTTGCCATCGGGTCAGCTAATAGTATTGATGGCAGATCACCAGACAACAGGAGGATATCCAAGAGTGGCAAATGTTATTTCATCACATTTGCCGTTGCTGGCACAATGTAAACCGAACGATATATTGTCCTTTTCATTTACTAATATTGAAAGCGCTGAACAAAAGTTATTACAACAGATTAATTATTTGCAGCAGGTACAGTATGCAGCAGGTTTTAAAATAGAAAAAATGATACAATGATAAGTTGCGATCTCAATTGCGATATGGGCGAGGGCATTGGAAACGATGAAGCCATCATGCCTTTTATTACTTCGGCAAATATTGCCTGTGGCAATCACGCAGGCGATGAAACGACTATGCGTACCACTGTGATGATGGCTAAAAATGCCGGCGTAGCTATCGGTGCCCATCCGTCTTTTTTAGACAGAGAGAATTTTGGAAGAACGGAAATAAAAGACATCAGGCCGCAGCAGGTGTATGAACTGGTAACAGCGCAATTAAATATCTTACATAAGATAGTTACAGACTGCAATGCGCATCTTCATCATGTAAAGCCGCACGGCGCTTTATACAATATGGCGGTACGGGACGCTGCATTGTCTCTGGCAATTGCGCATGCTGTGTACGATTTTGATAAGTCTCTTGTATTGTTTGGCCTTAGTGGCAGCTACTCCATTTCAGAAGCAAAAGCGATGGGCATAAAAACAGCAAGCGAAGTGTTTGCAGACCGCACCTACCAGGATGACGGCAGCCTGACGCCGAGGACAAAACCAAATGCATTGATTGAAGATGAAGAGCAATCTCTTAAACAGGTTATTCAAATGATAAAAAAGGGAACGGTTACCTCAGCATCAGGAAAGGAAGTACCAATAGTAGCTGAAACCATTTGCCTACACGGAGATGGTAAAAATGCTGCATCCTTTGCAAGTGCGATTAATAAGAAATTAAAGGCTGAAAACATTGACATTAAGGCGATGTAAATACATTTTAAATTGTCTCCTTACTCTAAACAATGTTAGTCATTGTAAGCCTTGCTCTCGATTGCTATTGGTAAGCAATCCAATCAGATTTTTTTATGAGCCGGGCTGTATTACTACTATTTTACATCGTTGCGTCGCACACTTCGGCTGAAAATACTTTTTTCAATAGTTTGAAAACAGCAAAGACAGTTTCCTATAAGTTATTTAAGAGATGAGTTTTAAAAAAACTGTTACTCATTTTTACCATGACAATTTTTATACTTTTTCCCGCTTCCGCAAGGGCACGGATCATTTCGTCCTATTTTAGCTCCTCCAGGAAAGGGGCTTGCTTTTTCAATTCCGTAAGTCTGATTTTTTGCGAAGTCAACTTCATATTGAGAGGGGTGACGGAACGACATACAAGTATTTCCGTTCAGGTTTGTGATTGAAAAATCCCCTGTACCAATAATATCCATTCCTAAAAGCGCATCAATTCCGTCTCCTAAAATTCCTAATGTAACTGTTACATTACGAAAGACTAAATCGGTAGCCAGGTATAAATCTATTTGAAATGTACTTGTAACTTTGTCTCTTTCGCTGGCTGTATGAACAATACATTTACCAGTTTCAATTAATCCTAACGCATCAATAACATTTTGAGTAATTACAGTTTGAGATGCACCAGTATCCCAAATACATCTTAGCTGATGCTTATCTGGTTTAGATGGAGCTGAAATAGCAATTGGAGTGTGTAGAATTCGAGCCGGTCCGTTAAATTTTAGAGTAATGCAGTGCATTAAATACTTACTTAAAAATTACGTTTTGAGTGTGGAATGTCTGCGTATAGAACATATTTCCAGGGGCGCAGTATTGTAGCAGGAAATTACCTAAACCGTACTTTTCCTGAGCCTCAAAATATGCCTCCTGTTTGGAGTCGTAAACATCAGCAACAGCTTCATCTTTAATGATAAGATATTTGCCAGAATATTTTTTTACGATTTCTGACTGGTTATCTGTATAATATTTAAATTCTTTATCTAACATTTTTTCTGTAATGATTTGCAAAAGCAAGTTAAAAATAAGCTATATTTTATACTTTAAAATCATTTTTTTATTGCCTTGCTATCTAAGTTTAACATTTACTAATTATCATACTTTTGAAATTTTTGTCTCAACTAATATCTCATTGCCGTCGCATACTTGTATCATCTGTTCCATATTCACCACATGCACAGAGTTATCAGGCGAAAAGTATATAAACATGGATATAAAAAAAGGCCGCTCAGTTTTTAGAGCAGCCTCTTTTTACCTGTTGAAATACTTAAAGCGATCCAGTCATTTCGCCTACCAGTTACTAAACCTTATTCCAAAACTGTATGGATACTGTTCCAGTCCTTTTTCATATAGGTTTCTGATGCTGTAACTTCCAAATAACCTGATTGGTCCAAGCCCAAGTTCTCCTACATAAGCCAGCCTGAATTGCTCAAGTCCCAGGTCTCCATGTAATTTTTGTTTTCCCCTTTCATTGCTTATTTGTTTGGTATGGCTTCCTATAAGGTAACCTGCACTTACACCCGCACTAAAGCTAAGACCTTTTTTATGACCCGGATGTGTGTTGATGTTTAGCATAAACGGAACCGTAATATATCCTGCATACAATTTATTTTTCGAAAAATCTAAGCTGTCTCTGTAAATGTAAGCCGGGTTTTTGTTATAACTAATATTGCTTTCATAGCGAAAGTTGAACATCTCAAGTCCTACTCCATATTTTAGATTTACATACCCTTTTACAAGATTCAAACGCTGCATTACAACCCAAATATTTACATTAGAACTTTTAGAAGCTCTCAGTTTCAGGTCGTCTTTAGTTACAGGTTTGTCACCGGCACGCACCGTTCTCAAAAAATTCTGGGCATCCGAACCGGCGTAATTCGTTTTATCGTTTACATTGGCAAATCCTAAATCAAAAATCCACCAGTTGGTACTGATCTTAGTGTTTTTGTAGGGCTTTCTTTCGACAGAAACGTTTGTCGTAGTTCTGGTTGTGCCATTATCCCTGCTTTTTTTGATGATAATAAAGTTGCCGACTTTAATCGTATCAACCTTGCCGTTTGTGGTGTCTGCACTTTGTCTGGGGCTGTCTGTCTGGGCAAAGCCTGTTCCCGCAACCAGTAAGGCTGCTAGTGCCATGTAAATACTTTTCATGTTGATTGATTTTGTTGTAGTGTAGACTATTTGCTTTTTATTTCGAAACCTGCTATCTGAATGGTTTTTCCACCATCGTTTTTATTGCTTTTTTTCTCAAAAAGACTCGCTGCTTTTTTGAACAGTCCTTTTAGTTTTTTCTTGTTTATTTCAGCCGAACCAATGTAAAAGCTTTGTTCCTCATCTTCATTCGTATCTATCTCACGATATACTGCATCCTTTACCAAAGTTGAAGGCTGAACCTTTGTCTCATTCGTCAATACGTTTGTATTATCATTGTTTTTTACAAAGTCAGTATTGCTCTTTTTATCCGGTTGCTTTACTGATGCAACTGGCTCTGAATATATTTGTTCCGGTCTTGTCATTTCCGGTTTAGGTAAATTGTTTCCTGGTTTAGCAATTACATCTTTTTTTACCGGCTGATTGACTGCCAAGGCATCTTCGTCTCTTTTAAGATTATTCGTTTTGGCAACTCTCACTTTTGCCTTTGTTTTTGTCTCAGCCTTCAATCCTGCTTTTTGATGTAACGCAGCTACAGGCTGTTCTGTTACAGTTGGCTGAACAGGTTTTACATTTTTTTCTATAACCGGCTTTACATCTTTTTTTACGGCAACAACTGCATAATTACCTGCTGATGGATGGTTGTTTTGCGTAAACAACCAGGTCATTGCAATAATACTAACGATAGCTGCTGCAGCGCTTATTCGCATCCAGTTTGAAAATATAATTCTTCTTTCCTTTTCTTCTTTTCTATATAATATTTCCCTGCCTTTAAAAATGATAGCTTCCGGTTCTAATCTTGTTTGTTTTAGTAAGGTATATTCTGTTTGTAATTCAGGATGTTTTAAAACAAATTTCTCTACTTCTTCATTTTCCTTTGCACTTAATTCTTCGTCGGTAGAGAGTAAAAAGTATTCTTCATAATTATCAAAATGAATACTGTTTTCTTTTTTATATAAAAGCTCTTTTGGCTCAAATGGTATGTTTTCAGCGGCCAGCGTTGCCTGCTTCAACATCTTCAGTTCTGCTGCTAAATCCGCATTTTGCTGCACAAAATTTTCTACTGCCGCTTTTTCAACATCGCTCAGTTCATTATCTGCATACAGCAGAAAAAGCTCTTCGTAGTTATGTCTGTTTATAATCACAGATTGTATTTTAAATGCTTGTTTTAATCTTACTTCTGTCAACTGTCATCCAACAACTGTCATACTCTACATCACATTTTCCCTGCTCACTAAGTAATTCCGTAAAGTAATTCTTGCCCTGTGCAGGTACACTTTTACCTGGCTTTCATTCAGCCCTGTTATCCTGCCAATCTCTTCATAATTGTAACCTTCATAGTCTTTCAGCATAACCAAACTTCGTTGCGTTTCATTCAGCCGGTTCAATGCTTCACGCAACGTTTTTTGCACATTTGCCTCGGGCTGATAATGTATTCCGCGGCTTGTTTCAGAAAAGTCTTCTGTATGGCTGATGCGTTTTACTTTTCTTAAATGGTCAATCATCTGGTTGTAAGCAACTGTAAACAGGTACGATTTGCTTTTATCATTTTCTACTGCATCACGATTGCGCCACATCTTTTCAAAAGCGCTTTGCACTATATCACGAGCATCCTCTTCGTGACGAAGATTCTTCACAATGAAGCGATACACATTGTCTGCGTACAAATTCACACATTCATTATATTGATGCTCAGTCATAAAAGCAGTAGTATTCCGGTTGTTTCTGTTATGATACGTTGCCAGGAACTAAAAGTTACAAACAGCCGGAAAAAAAAGTAAAGGAAGGAGAATTTATTGAATGGCGGAAATAAAGAGGTATTTGTTTAATGACTCAAAAAAGATGTAGTCGTTGTTACTTGCCTTGATGTTATTTGCTTCATTAAAACCTTTACCGGAGGTGTTATGCCTGCTTCTGTTGTTTCTCCTTTTATTCTCCAGAAAAATCAAAGTAAGTGAAAAGATGACGATGGTAATAAGAAGGCGTATGCGAGGTTTTGATTTCATAACAGTATGATTGACTATTATAGTACGAATATACTCGTAAATAGTTACAGTGATAAGAGGATAATTTTAAATTGTACTGTTTTACAAATAATTAACAACGCATTGCCATCCGCTTTTTCTACTGTCTTAGTTACCTTTACGACCATTAAAAATATGATATGAATGAAAACTTTGTAAGCCGGATAAGCGGGGAATTAAAGGAAATAGAATCAGCAGGATTGTTTAAAAAAGAAAGAATAATTACCAGTGAACAGGGACCTGAAATAACGGTAAATGGTAAAACCGTTGTAAACTTCTGTGCAAATAATTATCTCGGTTTATCGTCTCATCCAAAAGTGATCGAGGCTGCACATAAGGCAATAGATACTCATGGGTATGGCATGAGCAGTGTGCGTTTTATTTGCGGAACGCAAGACATTCATAAAGAGCTGGAAAAAAAATTAGCTGACTTTCTAGGTACGGAAGACACGATTTTATATGCCGCAGCTTTTGATGCTAACGGCGGTTTATTCGAACCACTATTTAATGAACAGGATGCCATTATCAGCGATACATTGAATCATGCTTCTATTATTGATGGCGTAAGATTGTGCAAAGCCCAGCGTTATCGTTACGAGCACAACAGCATAGAAGACCTCGAAGACAAGTTGAAAGCTACGCAGGAACTGCGCAGCCGTGTTATTGTAACCGACGGCTCGTTTAGCATGGACGGAACGATCGCACAATTAGATAAAATTTGCGATCTCGCAGACCAGTATAATGCGATTATAATGATTGATGAATGTCACAGCAGTGGCTTTCTTGGCAAGACGGGAAGAGGCACGCATGAATACAGAGGGGTGATGGGTCGCATTGATATTATTACAGGCACGCTTGGCAAAGCGCTTGGCGGTGCAAGCGGGGGCTTTACCAGCGGGAGAAAAGAAATCATAGAATTGCTTCGCCAGAGAAGCAGGCCCTACCTGTTTAGCAATACTGTAGCTCCCAGCATTGTCGGTGCTTCGATAGCTGTTTTAGAAATGCTCACAGAAACAACTGAATTAAGAGACAGGCTTGAAAATAACACCAAATACTTCCGCACCAAAATGACTGAAGCAGGATTTGACATTAAACCGGGTGACCATCCTATTGTACCGATCATGTTGTATGAAGCAACTGTTGCCCAGGAATTTGCAGCAAAGCTATTGCAGGAAGGAGTGTACGTTATCGGCTTCTTCTACCCTGTGGTGGCTAAAGGTTTAGCCCGCATACGTGTACAGTTAAGTGCAGCGCACGAACAGCATCATTTAGATAAGGCTATTGAGGCATTTACAAAGGTTGGAAAAGAGTTGGGGGTGATAAAGAAATGAGGTCTTTAAGATACCTCTTCAGATTTTGAAAAGATGTGCCACACCTTGAAGGTGTGGCACATCTTACAACTGAGACAATGAAGAATTACAAAATATACCAGAACCATTCCCCCTCTTGTTTTTACCCGTATACGTCTTATATTTGCAGCAATTTTAATATAAGGATGAAAGTTATTGACTATATTAATCAGGCGAAGGATACGCTTGTTTCTTTTGAAGTTCTGCCACCTCTCAAAGGCAAAAGCATCAAATCAATTTTTGACCACCTCGATCCTTTAATGGAATTTAAGCCTTCATGGATAAATGTGACCTACCACCGCAGCGAGACGATGTTTAAAAAGAAACCGGACGGAACTTTTGAAAAAGTAGAAGTACGTAAACGGCCTGGTACGGTTGGCATTTGCGCCTCTATCATGAACCATTATAAAATAGATGCTGTACCGCATTTTATATGTGGCGGTTTTAATAAAAGAGAAACAGAGGATGCGCTGATAGACCTTAACTTTCTGAATGTTGAAAATGTACTGGTATTGCGTGGTGATGCCGCTAAAAACGAATCTTCGTTTGAACCTGAACCCGGCGGTCACAGTTATGCGATAGACTTGCTGAAGCAGGTAGTAGATTTAAACAACGGCATCTACCTGGATGAAGACATTCAAAATGGTGGTAAAACTAATTTTTGTATAGGAGCCGCGGGCTACCCCGAAAAACACTTTGAAGCGCCTAACCTCGAAATAGATCTTCGGTATTTAAAGGAGAAGGTGG
>CAXUMK010000034.1:25594-35252 GCA_964251885.1 uncultured Segetibacter sp.
GATGCAGGTGCCAGTTATATTATGACCCAGATGTTTTTTGATAACCAGAAATTTTATGACTTTCAAAAAGCCTGTCGTGCTATTGGGATCGATGTTCCTATTATTCCCGGTCTAAAGCCGATCACGAGTAAAAAGCAACTGTCAATACTGCCCAGGATTTTTCATGTAGATATTCCTACCGATCTTTCTAATGCTATCATGCGCAGCAAAAATGACCAGGAATGCGAAAAAGTCGGCCAGGAATGGCTGACACAGCAAAGCAAAGAACTGAAAAAATTCGGCGTACCGGTACTGCATTATTATACTCTTGGAAAGCCTAAAGTAATTTGGAATGTGGTAAAGGAAATAGCATAAAATAAAGAATAAGAAAAGACGCCAACAGCTTTAAAGTACAAGTCCCGATTCAAAGGTATCTATCGGGATGCCGCAAAGAGCGGCAAGTGACAGAACGATGTCGAATTAAAATACGGATGCTGGTAACATAAAAATAAAAAAAGAGGCATCGTTGACAGCCTTGCCAAACATTCCCCCAGCCACTTGTCAACCTAATTGCGAACGAGATTGCTTCGTACCTCGCAATGACGATACTAAAAAGCTACTTTTCCTCCGAAAGGTTAAAGCTACCATGAAATGTGCGCCTTCCTCTTTTTTTACGCGAAAGCCATTTTATTTGATTGATTCAAACACCGCCTGGTTCACCTTAATGGGGTACTTCTTTTTTAACTCTGTAATCCATTTGTCTTCGAGCACCTGTTGGTAGTCGCTTATAACCATGCCGCGGGCATCATCAAAACTGCGCTGTCCCGGTTCTTTATAGACCTTGATAATGTAATTAAAAGTATAATTACCATTGTTCTGATTTTTAACGGAAGCGGTAATCAGGCCGGGAGTAAAGTTTGTTCTTTCCAATACGGGCAATTGACCCAGTTCATAACGACCGCTGTCGGCAACTATATCTGTTCCGTTGTTTGCTGTTATTTGTTGCCAGTTATCCGGGTTGTCTTTCAGCTTCTGCTGAATGCTTTGCACCAGGTTTTCACTGTTGCAGGTAACAATAATCGCATCAGCACTTGACGGCCAGATGTATTTTGATGCATGCTGGTTGTAGTATTGCAGCAATCCCGCAGTATCTGTATTTGCCTTACCCCAAACATTTTTCTCCATAATTCCAAATAACAGGTTGGCGTCTTTAAACTCCTGCATCTGTTTTAAATAATCGGCGTTATAAGCGTCGAGGTGATTGCGGTAATATTCGTCTGCTGCTGCTGTAATATATTCTTTATACAAATCGTTGTAACGGTCTTTGTTGGGCAAAGAAGTATTGCCACTGTTCTTTACAAACTTAACCCAGTCGCCAGCTTGTACGCTTTGTTTTGCAAACGAAAATATGGGCGTCTTTTCGCTGATCCCCTTTACCGGAGCAGCATTGCTTTTTTGAATAGAGCTGTCAGTAAAAGCATATAGATCATCTGCTTTAATAAGAGCGGATTTGTATTTTATCAGCGCCAGCTTCTTTTGAATAAGCTCTTTTTTTGCTACATCGAGGCGGTTGTCCTTAGTTACTTTTTCCTGAAAAGTGGCAAACGTAACCGGATCGTTGAAGTCTTTAGCAGCAGGTTTTGCTTCGAGTAGCTTTAGAATATGAAAGCCATAAGCAGTCTGAAACGGCTTTGAAATATCGCCTTTATTTTGTAAAGAAAAAGCCACGGCTTCAAAATCAGCATTGTAGGTTCCGGTGGTAAATTCGGGTAGTTCGCCCCTGTTATTGCTGCTGCTAATATCGTTGCTTACGGTAACTGCAAGGCCGCCAAACTCGGTTCCGTTTTTTAAAAGATTGTATAAACTGTCGGCTTTATGCGCTGCTGCATTTCTGTCTTCTGCAGTGGCATTAGGCGGAACGGCAACCAGTATCTGCGCAACACGGCGCGAGCCTAAAGATGGACGTTCGCCTGCATTTTTAAAAATATGATAACCGGCTTTGGTTTTAACAGGCGCAGAAAAGGCGTTTTCTTTTACACTGTAGACAACATTTTCCAATTTATAAGGCAATGTAAATGCTGTTACAAATCCCAGTTCTCCTTTTGCCTGTTTTGTCGCTTCGTCACTTGAAAACTCCTGTGTAACAGATGCAAAATCTTTCCCTTCTTTTAGTTGCTTATATGCTACCTGTATTTTTTTATAAGCTTCTGTAGTATCGCTATTTGCAGGTACTTCTATAAAAACCTGCTGCAGATGAATCTCTTTCTGTGCTCTGTCAAATGCCTGTTTTGCCAGGGCTTTTACATTTGCTTCTTCATTAATTATATTGTCTGCAACCTGCTTTTTAAAGTTCTGCAATTCATATTGCTGTGTCGCATCTTTATCAAGGCCGGCATCGTAAGCCGCCTGTACTTTTAGCTTGAAGTTGATGTAGAGGTCGAGGTATTCTTTTAAAGCTTTTTTGCGTTCGCTGCCTGCATTGGGATTTTTATTGAAAGCTCTTACAAACTCATCTTTTGTAACCGGATGATTACCGTAGGTAAATACATTTTGTGCAAAAGAAGATATAACAAGCGTTATAGAAATAAAGGCAACAACTAACTTCTTCATTTAAACAATATTATTTGATATTTTTTGTAAACATCGTCCCAAAAAGTTACGCTTATCTCTCTACTCCCTTTAGGGTTGGTGCCTGTTTCATTTTTGCTGTCAGCACATCGTCAAACTGTTCAAGGCTCAGCATTTTACCGATTATTCTTTTTTGAGAATCCAGCAAATATAAAGTGGGTGTTTTATATACATCATACAACTGCCTGAAGTTGGCAACGCCTTTTTTGGTCTCTTCATCTCTTGCTGCTTTTGGCTGGTAAATATGTACCCAATCGGTCAGACTATGCTCGTTCATAAATTTTTTCCACGCATCATTTGAACCTTCATCCACATTCACGCCGACTACTTTTACGCCAAGCGCTTTCCATTTTGCCTGGTACATTGAATCTATCCGTGGAACTGTTTCTTTGCAATGCCCGCAATTGGGATCCCAGAAGGTAACAAATGTGTAAGGCGCATTGATGCCATACAGCGATACAGCCTTTCCACTTGTATCCATCATTTGTAAATCAGCCGCCTGCTCGCCTAACTGGTTAGCCATTAGGCTGTATGCCCTGTCAAATATAAATTTCCTTTGTTTTTCATTTAGCCATGCCGTGTCGCCTTTGCTGTAGTATTTATCAAACAAAAACAGGAAAACCTTTTCCTGCCCCATGTATTCGGGGTTGATGTATTTGTCGGTAAACTTACCCAGCAAATATTTAGACATCTCATGGCTTTCGCGTGAAACCAGCAGCATATAATTTACTTCGCTAATTACAGAGTCGGGGTCGGGAGCAACGTAATATTTAAAATACTCATCGAGCTTAGGCTCAAAAAAAGGTGTGCGCACAAGGCTTTCATCGTCAAAAGAAACGCCATTCCACCAGTTGTCTTTTACATAACGATATGGGTAGGTTGAGTCTGCTTTGCCGTTTTTACCCATTGGTATGGTAGGTATTTCAGGGCGCTTCATGGTAAAGAAAAACTTTGCAAGCATAGACGACGAATGCGCCTTCATAATATTCTCCCTGTAGTCCTGCAGTTCTTTATTTGCCTTGACCATTGTTATTTTTAAAGCCGCCGAATCTTTTGTTGTTTTAGCTTCGGCCAGTTGCTTTTGCACTGCTGTAAGCTGCGGCGCTTTTTGCGAAAGGAACTTTGTATAGTCCTGGAACAGGGTATTATCTGCAGAGCCGGTTATAGTAATATCGGTAAGGTTTGTTGTATCTGCTTTTATTGAAAAGTTCTGCTCCTTATCCATCAGAAATTCGAACAGCAGGAATTTTTGCGGCGACACGGCGAAGTAGATTCCACGGGGCAGTTTTTCCTTTCCTTTAAAAACACCTTCGCTTTTTTCATTTAGCCATGCAGAGTCGGCGAGGTTTTTATATTTTCCAAAATAGCATCCTAAGTAGATCCACTTATTTTTAAATGGCTTGATCGTAACCGGAATATTGTATCCTGAAAAAGTTGTTTTTGCTGCAGAAGCAGTTGTTTTCTTTACCTTTTTTGTTTGTGCTGCTGATGCCAGGCATAGTAAGATCATCGCCAGGCTTGTAAATGCAAATCGCCTCATATCGTTTTAAAAGTAGGATTAGCTGTAAAAATATCTTTAAAAAAGCAAACTGCTTTTTTCAATTTGTTAATTACCAGATCTCTTCACTCAATAACCCTGTAAATTGCTTTTTATTGTTTACAATCTTTTCTTTTAATAAAGGTTTATATACTCGGCGCTCCCTTAGAAATGTTTAATGAGTTTTTTATGAGCCGGGCAGTGTTACTACTATGAGGCATCGTTGCGTCGCACACTTGAGACGCTTTCTATATTCAGCAATGCACAAGTAGTTAGTAGATAGTAGTCAGTTGTGAGTGGTCAGTTGTGAGTGGTCAGTTGTGAGTGGTCAGTTGTGAGTTGTGAGTGGTGAGTAGTCAGTGGCTTGTAGTCAATAGTCAATAGTCAATAGTCTGTGGTCTGTGGTCTGTTGTCGAATGAAGAATAAAAAGTAAAAGAGTGCGACGCAACGATGCATCATAGTAGCACTGAGGCCCGGTTCAAAAAAAACTTCTACTTGGCTTTTTATCCCTTTCGCAGTATAATTAGCCTAAAAATACCTACCCATAAGAATAGAGCAACTGCGAAAATTAAAACAGCTAATCTTAAAAGATGCCTTCGATACGTTACTTTCGCACAGTAAAAAGCATTAATTATTACATTATATGGATGTAAAACAAACAAGAGAATTTATTATTTCGAAGGGCGTTGATTCATTTTTTATTGATTTGAATACTGCTGTAAAGTTTAACCTCCGTTTCTTCAAAGAACTGTTTCTTCCTCCTTATGAGGGAAAAGAGATCATTAAGCAATGTTATGAAATAGGATATAAATCGTTTCCGCTCATTACCCTTACAGGCTTTATTACCGGTCTTGTATTTACCAAACAGTCGCGGCCTTCTCTTGCCGAGTTTGGAGCTACGTCGTGGCTGCCTTCGCTGGTTGCCATTGCTATCATAAAGGCGTTGGCTCCGCTGGTTACAGCTTTGATAGCAGCAGGTAAAGTCGGGTCAAACATAGGAGCCGAAATAGGCTCTATGCGGGTAACCGAACAAATAGATGCCATGGAAGTATCGGCGGTAAATCCATTCAAATTTTTAGTGGTAAGCCGTGTAATTGCCACTACCACTATGGTTCCGATACTCATGTTTTATACGGGTTGTGTAGCTATGCTGGGTTCTTATATAAATGTACACACCAACGAAATGACCAGCTTCGTTTCCTTTTTTGAACAGGCCTTTCAAAAGATATCTTTCCTTGACATTTTCTCGTCTTTAACAAAAGCAGTCGTTTATGGTTATACAATAGGTATTGTGGGTTGTTATAAAGGATGGAACGCATCTATGGGTACCGAAGGCGTAGGCAAAGCCGCTAATGCTTCTGTAGTTGTATCTATGTTCCTGATTTTTGTGGAAGAAATACTTATCGTACAGATCGCAAACAGTATAAGGTGACAGATATAACTATGGAAAACGAAAAACAAAAAGAGATTGCTGATCGTGTAATTACCATTAGAGATTTATATAAATCTTTTGGCAGTAACCACGTATTGCGGGGAGTAAATTTAGACCTGAACAAGGGAGAAAATGTGGTGGTTCTTGGCAGGTCGGGAACAGGTAAATCTGTTTTGATTAAAATAATATGCGGTTTGCTGAAACAGGACTCAGGCGAGGTAAATGTTTTGGGAAATGATGTAGAAAAGCTGGGTGATAAGGATTTGCGGGATATGCGTTTGAAAATAGGATTTTCATTTCAGAACAGCGCTTTGTACGATAGTATGACCGTAAGAGAAAACCTGGAATTTCCTTTGGTTAGAAATGCAAAACATATAAAACGAAAAGAAATTGATGAATCTGTAGATAAGGTACTTACTGCCGTAGGACTGGAGCAGACAAAAGATCAAATGCCTTCTGAACTTTCGGGAGGCCAGCGAAAAAGAATTGGGATAGCACGAACCCTGATCCTAACGCCTGAAATTATGCTGTATGATGAACCAACAGCGGGATTGGACCCTATTACCTGCATAGAAATAAATAACCTGATCAATAGCGTTCAGAAAAACTTCAACACCAGTTCCATCATCATTACACACGACCTTACCTGTGCAAAGTCAACAGGCGACCGTGTAGCCATGTTGCTTGAAGGAACTTTTGTGAAGCAGGGAACATTTGACGAAGTCTTTGACAGCAATGACGAAAAAATTAAAAGCTTTTATAATTACAATTTTATTAAATAAGAGATGAAATCAACAAAAAATACAAGGGCATTTATTGTAGGTATTTTTATATTTCTGGGCATTGCAATATTTGTCGTAACCATACTAACACTGGGCGGTCAGCAAAAAACGTTTCAGAAATCAATTGTCGTAACGGCAATTTTTGATGATATAAACGGTTTGCAGAAAGGAAATAATATCTGGTTTTCGGGAGTGAAGATAGGAACCGTAAAAAAGATTTCTTTCCATGGCAACTCGCAGGTGCAGGTAGATATGAATATTGACGAAGCATCGAAGCAATACATTCAGAAAAATGCCAAAGCCCGAATTAGTTCTGATGGTTTAATTGGTAATAAGATCATTGTTATTTATTCAGGTGCAAAGAAATCGCCGCCGGTAGAAAACGGCGATATGCTGGAAGTAGAAAAAGTAGCCAGTTCAGACGAAATGATGAGCACTTTGCAGGCCAATAACCAGAACCTTTTTGCCATCACAACCGACTTTAAGAGTATCAGTAAAAAAATTAGTGAGGGTAAGGGAACAGTTGGCAAATTGCTAACTGATGAAACACTTGTACGTGAACTGCAGACAACAATGGTTATGCTGCGGCAGGCATCGTCTAATGCGCAAAGGCTTAGTTTGAATGTGGCTGATTATGCCGCCAAACTGCAAAAGAAAGGAACGCTTGCAAATGACCTGATTACCGATACAACTATTTTCGCCAGGCTAAAAGAAACTTCTTCTCAAATAGAAGAAGTGTCGCACCGGGCAGGAACCATTGTCAATAATCTAACCGCTACGACCGAAGGGATAAACAGAAGTTTGCAAAATCCCAACACTCCTGCCGGTCTTTTGCTACATGACGAGTCTGCCGGTGCAGACATGCGTATTACCCTCCACAATCTTCAAACAAGCAGCATAAAGCTCGACGAAGACCTGGAAGCCGTGCAGCATAACTTTTTATTAAAAGGCTTTTTTAAGAAGAAAGCAAAAAAAGAAGCTGAAGAAAACAAAAAGGCACAGGCGCAGGGATCAACAACAACCCCTTAAAACGAGGAATATCTATTTTTTTTCTTCTGTTTTAGGAACTGCTTTTACCTCTGTTTCCTCCTTCTTTTGAATAGAATCCTGGCCTGTTTCTACTTCTACTGTTTTTGTTGTAACGGCATAATGGCTTGGATGAATTTCAGAACCATATTTTACTGCATAAGCCTTTGTAAACTCAGCGCCAAAGTATAAAATAAATGATGAGTAATATACCCAAAGAAGCAAAACAACTAACGAACCCGCTGCTCCGTAAGTGCTTCCCACATTGCTTTTGCTTATATAAAAAGAAATTCCAAACTTACCCAGCATAAAAAGTAAAGCAGTGAAGATTGCTCCTACCAAAACATCTCTCCATTTAATTTCAGCATCGGGCAGTACTTTAAAGATGACTGCAAATATTGCCCCCGTAACAGCAAGGGTAATTGCTACATTTATAATGTAAAAAACAACGACAGTTATATCAGGAAAATGATCTTTTAACCGGTCGCTGAAGCCATCTATTATAGCGGCTACACCCAGCGAAACAAGTAGCAGAAAGCCGAGACTTATGATAACTGAAAAAGACAAAAACCTGTTTTGTAGCATCTTAAGCCAGCCTCTTTTTGGTTTTGGCCTGAGACCCCATATCATATTTATAGATTCTTGTATTTCAGCAAATACCGACGTAGCGCCTACGGCAAGGGTAATGCCGCTTATAATAGCTGCAACCTGACTTTTTCCGGCAAGTGATGCATTTTTTATAATCTGTTGTAATTGAGTTGCCGTATCTGAACCAACAAAACCTGTAAGTTGTGCATAAATCTTACCCTCAACCGCCTCTCTGCCCAAAATAAGGCTGCACACAGAAATAATCATAATAAGTAACGGCCCCATTGAGAAAATTGTGTAGTAAGCAAGAGCAGCGCTAAGTTTGATTACTTTATCATCGGCGAAACCCGAGAATGAATTTTTAAACACTTCTATCATCCCTTTAAAAGAAACTTTATTCGCCATAATCTGATTTTTGGTTGAGCTACTGCAAAAAAGCTACCATAAGTACAGCAGACAGAAATACTTAGGATGATAGAAAGAAGATGCATCATGTCAACTTACTTAAAAAATTCTTACACGCCCGGGATACTTATCTTATTTTTAGGCTGATATTCTTTCTTACCTCGTCAGAACAGTTTTCTATAAAATTGTTTACAATAATATCCATCTGATGATAATCGATGGGTTTTGTCAGAAAACCGGCGTTGTATTTTTTTGCAAAGTCTTTATCCTGTTTTTGAGAAGAGGTGGTAAATAAAATGGCGGGTACTTCCTCAAACCGCTTCATTTCCCTGATTTTTACAAGCGCTTCTTTGCCATTCATCCGAGGCATATTAATATCTAAAATAATAAGGCAGGGTGCAGGCTCATCAATAGAGAGATTTTTTAAAAACGATACTATTTCCACTCCGTCTGCTACTGTTACCAATTCTACATTTCTGGAATGGTTAAAAAAAGCCTCTCTTACCAGTTGAATATCATCTAAATCATCATCCGCATACAATACAATGTTTTTGGCAGACATTTCTTTTGTCATTTGTAAGGTTTAGGGGAACAAAAATATTAAAATAATCGGGGTTTGATACAGCTTTATAAAAAAAACTATTTTAGCTTAAACTGCTGCATGTCAATTACTAAGAAGAATTAAAGGCTTGCGTAAAGTCGCTCAGCCAACGCATTTCATCAGTTCGTCTGCATCTACCTGGGCCAGGTAAGGATGCAAAAGCTCGGTAGATGTAAAGCAATGCAGACATTCTACAAAATACCTGTACTTTTTATAAAATACTTCTACATAGAAGCTATCTAACTGGTATAGAATAACCGCTTTATTTTTCCTGGTTTGTTTTCCAACATATACGCCTTCTTTGTACAGAAGATCAATCTGCTGGTCGAGGCAAAGTAATTGAAACTCATACAAATTCATAGTATTTCATTTGTTTCAACACGTCTCAGGAACGGGTGATTTTTAACAACTGCTAACATTATACCAGCATAAAACAGTAAAAGAGATAAGGTTATTTTTGTTTTTAACACTACGCCCGTTTCAGGCCTTAACAGCCCGTCTTTTTATAATACAAAAATATCATTTTTACCGCTTCTTTATTTAGAAAAGCTGTCTTTTATTATACTACGAAAGGATAAAAAGGTAAATAGACCACTCACTGACTACTGACTACTGACTACTGACTACTCACTACTCACTACTCACTACTCACTACTCACTACTCACTACTCACTACTCA
>CAXUMK010000035.1:0-35066 GCA_964251885.1 uncultured Segetibacter sp.
CTTGGCAGGCCCCATGAAGCCTGCCAAGGGTTGACACAGTTTATTTTACAGACCCGCGAAAACTAGACAAAATTAATATTATAACAACCTTTTAGCAACTTGTCCTATAATAAGGTAGGTTAGGTACGATATTCTAAAGATATAATTCTTTCTATTTACTTTTAAACCCCACCACCTTGGTATTTTATTGTTTGTTAAGTATTCTGCACTGAACATAATCATCATTATGAGACGGGTAGAAACTGATACGTAATTTCTGACAATATTAGATGTCATAATTTCCTTGGTTTTTTTGTAATAGGATAGTAACTCAGCAATGCGAATAATAGCAATTAGTTAGTTTGCAATTTTTTTTGTTAGTATTACATAACTGTTTATTGTCGGAAAGCATTTTCCTTTGTTGGATTTTACCATTGTATTCAATATAGTTGAAGGCTAATTCCTCATTTGTTTTATCCAGTTTCTAAAAGTCCTATTATATAAATCCTAGAATACGTAATTTTACGTACCATTTGTAGTAGTTTCCCGCTTGTTCTGATTCTCTGTCTTCTTTAATTTTACTACTATATTAATCGAGGCCACACGACTATCTATTCCTATAAGGCCACGTGGTAAAAAGATATGTTAAGTAGCGACTATTTAAATTATGCGAATCAAACTAAAAACAGGACTAAAACCTCAAAGCTTTTCAAGAGATTCTTTGAGTTATTAAAAGCAAGCCTTTTTTAAAACAAATACCACTATACCCGTAGCACCTTACGAAAAAGTCTGTAATGGCTGTCGCTACTGTCGAAAGTAAAAGGATTTTCTACCAAAAAATTGAAGATGACACGAAAATTTGAGCATACTTAATAAGTTAATATGATGACTTTTAGAATTAAACGGCAAAATTCCCAAGTACTATTGCTGCTGCTGCTTGGCACCCTGTTAATGCGGCAGCTACATGCACAGAAGCCAGTGCGAAAAGAAGTATTCATTGTACCGGTTGGGAACGGCTATGATACCTGTCAAACAATAGATCAGGCCGGCAGAAAGTGGTTTGACCTGAACCGAAAATCTGATAAAGGGGATGAAAGCCAAAACACCTACAAAGGTTCCACGAAAAGCGAATCCGGATCTTCAGTGCTGGTAGCCATCCAGCATACCTGGATAAATCGGGCCGGGGAAGGGGGGGCAGCAAAACCAGAAAAGGTAACAGATCCCGTTACGTCAGAATCGACCAACATCATGATCGACTTCATCGAGGGAAAGGCAAAACCGGGCAAAACTGCGCTTTCTAAGCAGCCTGGTGAATGGCACCGTGATTTCGAGGGGGGAACAAATATGTCAGATTCAGCGGCCGCTTATGAAGCACGAGTATGTAATAAAAAACCTGGTATGGGATATTATGTTGACGGTGTTCAGTTTGATGGCTTTATAGATAATGTACTAATAGATGCAAAATATTATACCCAAAACAGTGGAACTACAAAAGCCCTACTTAAAAATAACTACTTTATTGGAACGCGATCTATTGCCCAAGCAGAAAGGCAAGTTAAGGCCGCAGCAGGAAGACAGGTTGAATGGAGAGTCGCAAGTCAGGCTGCTAGAGATAAGTTACAAGAATTGTTTACCAGAAATAATGTCCCTGTTAAGGTGACTTTTGTACCTTGAATTATTGAAGAAGCTGTTTAAGCAGCGTGTCGGTACTCACCTTGAAAAACTCATCTTTAAATACGCAGAAATCACCTTTTGTTTCCGGATTTAGGGAATCATAAGTGTAAGGTACTTGAGGATTAAAAAAAAGCAGTGTATTGCCATTCACGGCTATGCTCTTGTCGCCGTAATGGAAGACATTGTTTCCCTGAAACAACATTTTTTTAAAAAAGTCCCTACGAATATTAGTCGGGGATGTGGTGTTCGAATGAATTTGATCCTCTATATTGAAAACATTAAACTGTCCAATATCCCGTTTTAAGTTTTCCGAAAGTTCGTTGAACTTATGTTTATAAAACTCTTCAAGAGATTCTGTGGTTTTTGCCATGTCTGCTTATCATTTGCAAAAATGAAACTTTTCCACGGCATTTAGAATCAAATAGTAATGGTAGCTATTCAACATTCCGTCGGTTTCTGATATAGTGCCTGGGTAGAATGGTGTTGAAATTACTGGGTCGCAGTATCTTTTAAAACAATTACAGCTACTCAACATGTATTTAGACCTAGCGGAGTACCAGGTAAGCGGGGGGTGAACACCCGTCGTTTTGACTAAACAAAAGCGTGATTCGATTAAATCTGTTTGTAAATGCTTACTCAACTTTGTGTATCAAAAAACATAAATTAATCTGATATGAAAGCAATAAGAGTAAATGAGTTTGGTGGCCCGGAAGTGATGAAGCTGGAAGAAATAGAACGTCCGGTACCGGCAGCTGACGAGATTTTGGTTAAAATGTATGCCAGTAGCGTCAACCCTGCTGATTATATTATTCGAGAGGGCGGCAACGAAGTTTTACGTTCTTTTTTAAAATTACCTTCGGGCTTGGGTTTGGATGCCGCTGGAGTAGTGGAGGAAACCGGCAGCGAGGTAACCGTTTTCAAGAAAGGTGATAAGGTGTATGGTGTGCCTAACTTCCCGGGCGATGGCAGTTATGCGGAATACATTACAGCAAAGGCAATTCAGTTCGATTTGATGCCGCAAAATATTACTTTCAACGAAGCTGGCGCGCTTCCTTCCTGTGCACTTATTGCCTGGAACGGTATTGTAGATATGGGTAAATTGCAGCCGGGGCAGCGTGTGTTAATTCATGGTGCGGCAGGTGGCGTAGGTAATTTAGCGGTACAGATTGCTAAAGCTATGGGTAGTTACGTGATCGGAACGGCATCTGCTCACAACTTTGATTTTTTGAAAGAGCTGGGTGCCGATGAGGTGATTGATTATAATAACCAGCATTTTGCAGAACTGTTACACGATATAGATTTGGTGTTTAATGCTTCTCCTGTTCGTGACAAAAGTATCAGGATGAAGTCTGTGGACGTGATAAAAGAAGGTGGCATTTATGTATGTACGCATCTGGATGAACCGCTTCCGGATGATTTTTTAACAGCACTTGCAAAAAAGAACGCTACTGGAACCCTGGTTGGCGGAGGCAATGTAACCACTTATACTTCATCTTTAAGTGGTACCACCAAATTCATTAATGAGGGTAAAGTAAAAGCCATTGTAAGCAAAGTATATCCGTTGGAACAAGTGGCTGATGCACACCGCGAAAGTGAAACCAAACACGTGCGCGGTAAAATTGTACTGGAGATAAGAAAAGAAAAGTAATGCAGGTAAAACGTTTTAAAACGATCAGCGAATTTTTGCAGTTTCGGCAGCTGCCTAAGCCGGAACATCCTTTAATTTATGCGTTTCAACTGGAAACGGTTGAAGCCTTAAAACTGATTGAGCCGGCAACCTGGGTGTATGATTTTTATTGTATTGGCCTGAAAAAAGTGGTTAATAAAGAAGAAATCAAGTTAAAGTACGGACAGCAAATTTACGATTATGATGAAGGTATATTGTCCTTTGTTGCACCAAATCAGGTTTTAAGTTTATTGGTTGATCAAAACGCCAAGCACCTTATACAATCAGGATGGATGCTGCTGATCCATCCTGATTTCTTGTGGAACACAGCGCTTGCCAGAACCATTAAACATTACGATTTCTGGGATTACGCGGTAAATGAAGCTTTGTTCCTGTCTGACAGGGAGGAGGATTTGCTCGTTAACATCATTCAAAATATTCGGCAGGAGAGCCGTGCAAATATTGATAAGTTTAGCAAAGGCATCATCACCTCGCATCTTGAAACCCTACTCAACTATGCAGACCGATTTTACCACAGACAATTTTTGACCAGGGAGAAGTGCAGTCATCAGATCCTGGAACGTTTGGAAAAACTGTTAAGTGATTATTTTGACTGCAATGACCTAATTTCAAAAGGTCTGCCAACGGTAGGGCATGTTGCAAAATCCTTAAATTTGTCTCCAAAATACTTAGGTAGTTTGTTAAAAGTACTCACTGGACAAAACACCCAGCAGCACATTCACGAAAAGCTGATTGAAAAAGCTAAAGAACAACTATCAACCACAGATCTGTCTGTAAGTGAAATTGCCTATACGTTAGGATTCGAACATTTGCAGTCTTTTAGTAAGCTTTTCAAAACCAAAACGCAATTGTCACCTCTGGAATTCAGGCAGTCCTTCAACTAAACTAAAGGCTTGCGGAAGCAGGTCAACTACCATAAACTTACCTATCAAAAAACGACCGAATTTTGATAAAGATTGTCGACGTTAAATCGCAAAAATCTAGAAATTAATAAAACTGCTCTCGTCAGGTTGAAAACCTTACTTTACTTATTTTTGCTGTATTCTCGCAAACCCGTTCCATTATTCAGATATTATTTTCTGTTTTTGATATTGGGTAAATCGTGCCGAGGCAGGGGCGTAGTTTTCCGCCTGTTTGGTGTAGATGAACTCCAACAGGATTTTTTTAACGACCGATTTTTTATTCTTCGGTACAAAGCTGATACCGGACAAATTATTGATATTTTTGATATTCACGCCCCAGGTGCCATCAAAAGGTGTCTGGTGGTAGAAATGCAATAGGGCATCCTTCATGTCCAAATCAAAGCCCAGTTCAAACATCCCGCGCTCGTCCCCAGCGCGGTAAGAGGCAGTTTTAGAATTTGGGTTAAAGCCAGAACCATCATCCGCATTATTCGTGGCAAATAGCACATTGGTAAAGCCTTTAAAGGAACGGTCTAAAGAGATGCCATCGCGTTTGCCGCCCCATTCTACGTAATGTTGTGCCCCGATGAAGACTTTAAGTTTTCTTTTCCCCGTGCGCAGGTACAGGTTCTTTTCGTGGTAATAAGATTGCAGGTAACGGTCAAGCCCAAGCCAGCCGTGGCTCAGTTCCCCTTTGACCTGTAGCCAGCCATTGGTTAACGGCACATCGATATAATCGGTAAGCGCGATACCAATCTGTGGGATGGGCAGCGCGTTGCCGCTCACGCCCATCGAGCCTGATGACAACTCTTTGTCCACTTCGCCGGGAATATCCTTATAACGGCCATAGCGGATCTCCAGGCTTTTATATCCCGCTTTGATATAGCCCTCCTGAAAAATAACATCCTGGAAATGGTTGTTGTTGATTAGGTAAAGGCCATACCGCACATAAAACGGTGCGGGTTTTAGGTAAGCTGCGGAATCCGCCGTGATACTACGTTTTTTTCCGATCCAGTGGATATTCGTAAAACCGGCATAAGTTGAGGCGTCATATTGCTAGTCCGTCACTGCTCCCCAGCGGTTGGATACCAACCACAATGGCTGGTATCTGTCTTTGGCTATTGTGCCAAGAGAACCTACATTTATTTTCAAAGAATCCAGTAACTGGCAGTAACTGCTGCCCGTCACCAGTACCAGTAGTAAAGGAAGTAAAAGTCTTTTCATAGAAAATATAAATTCTTGAAACAGGTACCTATTTAAAATCCCAATCGGTCCCGTTCGATTGCGGTAACCAAATTCAATTTATAACCAAATGATGATGCTTCTTTTACAGGCAAACCTTTTGTCACTTCAGCCAAAACTAAGCGATGCCTGGCTCGGAACCTGATTTTGCCTAGTGTTAACTTCGTATTTTCTACAGGGAACTGAGTTAACAAAACATAGCCCCTATGTAAAAATTCCAAAATAAGACAAGGTAATTTTTAGGGAATAAGGATTTTAATACAATTAAACGCAGACGGATACTGCTGCTAGTATCATTCGGTAAAATTGCCGGTTAACAGAATAACAGTTAACCTGCAAAACCTGAGCCGACCTTGTAAACGCCTTAAAACTAATATTAAAAAGCGTTACCGGGATTTTAATTAATTACGCCCTTATATTTTGAAATATCGAGTGCTGGGAAGTTAGAGCCGTATTTGCCATTGATTACTTTAATGATCTCATCGGCCGCATAAGCATTGCCGCGCAGCGTTAGATGGATGCCATCCAAAGAAAACACACCACCGGTCAGAAAGTTGGTATTGATGGTTACCCCATCTTGCGTTACGCTGCTTGGAAGCTGGTTAAACAAGGTATAAGCATCGAACACAGGGAGGTTTCTCGCACTGGCCACAGTTTTGATACTGTTATTGTAACCGGTTATGGCATTCTGCACCAGCACTACTTCGTTCGCATCCAGCACGAACGAACTTGGTAAAGGGTTGCCAGGGGTCGTGCCATAACCCGGGTTTCCGTTGAATGGGCTGTTCCCGCCATTGAGTTAGGGTCAAACGTAAGCATAATTAGGTCGGCATCAGTTGCTTGTCGGGTAATGTAAGTACCGGCGGAATTCAATGCCCCGATGTAGATGTTCGGGGCGGCCCCTTTTTTCACTGCCACTGCCTTTAAAGCGGCTACAGTGATGTAATGGAAATACGGCAGTATGGTTACATCAGGAACCGTAGCCAATACGCCTTTTGGTGCGCTAATACTCGACGAGATCGAACCAAGCATGCTGGCGTAGTTAGTACTAAAAACAGTTTGATCGGTTAAGGCCATTGAGGCCGTCATTCCGTCTGACGTAGCATAATCCAGCGCATCGTTACTGCCCAGTTCGACAGTATAAAAATTAAATCGTTTGGAGATAGTAAATACGGCAATCAAGAATAAAATTCTAAAAATTAAAGCCCCCGTAGATTTAGGGAGCTTTAACCGTATTCTTTTTTGTTAAAAAAATTAGTTAAGTTTTACACTTAAGAGTTAGTATTTAAACTTACGACCATAAATTACTTTATTAACGGTAATTATAAATACCGTTAAGCATAGCTACGCCGCAGGTAGTTTGAAAAGCATTAAGAGAGCCGTCAGTCGTACGTGTGCCCCAGATGTTCCACATCAGTCCTTTTGAGTTACGGATCGACCATGCTTGTGAAGCATTGGCATCTAGCCATGATCCATAGTTACTGGCCGTACCCGTGTCTTTTACAAAAAAGCAGGCCCAGCGTGCAAAAATACCTTTCATACCCTGAGTATCGGGAATGTCGTTTTCGTCCTTTAGGATTCCGCCTGATGTATTACACATGCTGCTACGTGCATAATCGATTGCTTTTGATCCCATTGACAGGTAATTGACCGCTGGGTAATCAGCACGCAAAAAATCGCACGCACCAATGAAAGTTCCTTGGGTGTAAGAAAGTGCACCCTGAGTAATGTTACCGGTTTTATCAATTGCTCCTTTAACTTCGCCAGTTGATGAAATATAAAGTTTAGTAACCATCCAGTCCATAATTTGCTTTGCCTTGGTTTTATAAGAGGCATCGCCGGTGGCTTGGTATAACAGCATAGCGCATATAACGGCGGGTGCATTTACACAGGTATTTTTGGTTTGATTATCGGTAGTCCACCACAGACCGCCTCCTAGATACTGAGTGTCCCAAGCCCGGTTCCACATCATGTTAAAATTATTTTTTGCCATATCTAGCATACCACCGTCATTGGTAATTTTATAGGCCCGTACGCACATAAGCGAACCCCAAACCACATCGTCATTATATTTATTATTTGACCAGAGTAAACCATACCCATCCCTAACTCCGTTGTACAGATAAGAAATTTTATTCTTAAGATCGATGCTTGGGTTAATAATGTAGGCGTCTATCAATGTTTCAATCGCCTCTTGCTGTGTCCAAAAATCCATTCGACCGGCATGAGAATCGTCCTTCCAATAATATGCTTTGTAAGATGTCCCATAAGTACCGTACTGATTATAAAAATTATTGTTGTAAACCTGTATTGCCAGTAATGCATCGCTTTTGGCAGGTAATGATGGGGCTGCTTGAGCAGATAAATTGGTAGTATTAGCCTGCTTGGCAAATGTTGCTGTGTTCGTTTTTAACGTTGTCGTATCAATGCCTGATTGATCTTTTTTACAACCTGTTAGCAAAATGCCAAAACCTAAAAGTATTGCCATTAGGTGCTTCTTTTCACGATATAACTGTAGTGCAAAGAAGTAAGAATACCATTGCAAAAAATTGTTTTTCTTTCTCATAGTTAAATAGTTAAATTGATTATGGTGATTAATTTCTCGTTTGATACCTACTCAAAAGGTTGCTTTGATAACTTAATTTTCTAAAATTTACCTTTTGTATCCAGTGTTAAAAAAGTTGCTGATAGCAAAATTGTCATTTACAGAGGCGAGTTAATTATAATAATAGTCTATTGAAAAAGGGTTCTAATAATCACTTATATACAACCTTTAGAACTTGTATATAAGTGATATAAGCTAATTTTCAGAGATTATATTATTAGAATACTAGATATATTTACTTCGTCCCAATATCCACCTGTCCACCATTTTTAAAAAGATCGTGTGATACAAAATAACCTTTGTTTTCCTTGCCGTTTACTTTTATAGAAGTTAAAGCTCTACCTTTTCCTGGCTTTGTTATAGTTAGTATTTTGCCAATGCTGGTTTTCCATTTTACTTCATCAAAAAGCGGAACGGTTACGATATATTTAGGATCTGTTGCTGAAAAAGGATACAATCCTAACGCGCTGAACACAAACCAGGACGACATTTCACCGGCATCATCCATTCCTGATAATGTTAAGCCATCATGTATGCCATATAAGTTATTCATGATATAATCCAGCATTTTTTGTGTCTTTTCCGGCTTGCCGATAAAAGTGTAAGCGAAAGGAGCTTCATGGTCCGGTTGGTTTCCCTGGCAATATTGCCCAATCATTGTTTCTACGTTTCTGGCAATATAATTAGGGTTCCAGGGTAGCGTAAAAAGTGAATCTAACTTTGATTCAAACCCTTTTGCGCCTCCATATAATGCAATCAGTCCTTCCATATCATGCGGTGCAAAAAAAGATACCTGCCAGGCATTAGCTTCTCTATACATATATTCATAGTATGGTTGTTGTGGATTGAATGGTTTGATCCAATCTCCATTTTCCAGTCTGCCACGCATAAATCTGGTCGAAGGATCGAACATGTTTTTATAATTCTTGGATCTGGCCATTAATATCCTGTAATTCGTCGTATCGCCCAACTTCCAAGCAACCTGTGCTAAAGAATAATCATCATAAGAATACTCCAGCGTTTTAGATACGCCGGCTTTAGCTTTGGTTTCTACCTGGGGATTAGCAATATCGGGATCAGAGATATAACCTTTTTGAATGTATTCGGTAACATAAGGACGAGCAGGATGTGGTACATCTCCAACATTGGCATTCCTCAATAATATCTGGTAAGTACCTTTGATATCGAAATCATCAATGCCTCTCAAGTAAGCTCCTGCAATCGAGGAAGTGCCATGATCTCCATGAAAAAAGGTAGGTATAAATCCAGTTTTATCACCCACATCCTTCATTGATTTAATTACATTGAGTGTGACCTGTGGTGTGACCAAACCTAAAAGAACATCTTTATTGCGGTAAGTATCCCACAGTGACGGCTCGGTATAATAAGTGATTCCTGTATTTACAACGTTCCTTTTTGCGTCTGTAAATTGTCCGTTTACATCACTGCGCAAGGCTGGCCAAAGAAATGACCTGTAGAAACACGAGTAAAACATTTTTTTTTGTTGATCAGTACCGCCTTTAACCTGAATAGATGACAATAGCTTTTCCCATTGCTGATTTGCTTCGTTGCGAACCTGTGCGAAAGATTTGTTACCAATTTCTTGCTCCAGGTTCTGTTTTGCATTTGCTACGCTTACAAAGGATAAGCCGATTTTAAGTTCGACCGGCACTGTGTTACCGTTAACCAAATGTACAATGGCAAATCCTGTATGCTGGCCCTCCTGAGTCTTATCTAATTTTTCAATTTTAATGTTCAGCTTAGCATAAAAATAAACGTTTTCTCCATCCTGAAAACCTTGTAGGGCATAGTCGCCGTCCTGTTTAATGTTCCATGTAGAAACTCTGCTGTTAGCTTTGGCCAGATCAAAAAGTATTTGCCTGTCTTTGTTATTTTTATATTCATACTTGTGGTAACCACATCTTAAGGTGGAAGTCAAACCAACGTTTACTTGGTAATCATCCAGATAAACCTGGTAAAAACCCGGCGAGGAACTTTCTTTTCGATGTGTAAACCTGGACCCGAATTTTGTGCCCGGATTAGAAAGCGGCAAAATAGGAATATTACAAAGGTTCCAATGGCCTTTGTTGGTATGTGTAAAGCCTAAAATAACAGAATCTTCATACTGATAGCCCGCTCCGGAACCGTAAGCAGTCATCGGACTTAACTGTACCATTGCATTTGGCAAAGAACTACCCGGAAAGGTAAGTCCAGACCACGGCCGCCAACCCTTGGGCAACTCGTAACCTATAATTTTAGGATCGGTAAGTGGTGCCGTGCCAATAAATGTATTTACATACTTTGTGTAGGCTGTTATGGTTTGACTTTTTCCAACAGTTGGAGCAAACAGTATTATTATGAATAACTGTAAGATGATTTTTATTCGATCTCTCATTTCTATAAATTGAGTAATACTTCCTTCCCGAAAATAATTTCCATGAATTCAATCCATTTCTTTAATTTTAAAAAAGGTCTGGTAATCATTTATTTATTAGGATAACAATTGCGGTTTTTGCTGATAGGTTTTCCACAAAAACTCTCCAAAAATAGTATTGGCCCAGGCAAACCATTTGCGTGTAAAATTGGCTGGGTTATCCTGGTTAAAAGATTCGTGCATAAAACCCGTCCCGGCATGGGTTGCTTTCAGCATGGCAATACAGGTTTTAATCTCCGCATCATCGTTACTGGTTAAACCCCTGGCAATAATGCTGAGCGGCCAAACCATGCCGTCTTTACCAACGTGCGGACCGCCAATACCTTCGGCAGCTTTACCTTTGTAAAAATATGGGTTACTGTTAGACAGGACGAATTTCCGGGTGTTTTGGTAAATCGGATCAGAAAGCGGAACGGCATCCAGGTACGGCAAAGCCAGCAAACTCGGGATATTGGCATCGTCCATCAGGTTGTGGTTGCCAAAACCATCTACCTCAAAAGCATAAATTTTGCCGAATTGCGGGTGTTGGACGATGGCGTGTTTTTGCAAAGCCTGTTCCACTTCTGTTGCCAAACTTTTTAAATCGAACACTAATTTTTCATCCTTAAAAACAGCATTCACCATTTCGGCGGCTTGTTTTAAGCTGATGACCGCAAAAAAGTTGGACGGGATGAGGTACGGATAAATCGTGGCATCATCACTCGGGCGGAAAGCAGAACAGATCAGCCCGTTTGATTTTACCGGGAAGCCGTAGCCGCCCATCGGCTGTGTATCCGTTGGCGCGGTGGTTTGCCGCTGGAAATGGTAGGGGCCGCGATTGGTTTTGCGCTGCTGCTCACGGAAAGTTTTAAGGATTAGTTCGATAGAGCTTTTCCACTCGGCACCAAAAGGCTTAACGTCGCCGGTTTCTTTCCAGTAACGGTGCGCCAAACGGATGGGGTAACAAAGCGAATCAATCTCGTATTTGCGCTCGTGGATACCGGGCTTCATCGTTGTACGGTCGGTTTTCCACTGACTTATCTGGGTTTCGTCCTTGTAAAAAGCGTTGGCGTAAGGGTCTTCCAAAACGCAGTGCGCCTGCCGGTTGATTACGCCGGCGATCAGTTCGCGCAATTTTTCATCTTTTTTCAGGAAAGGCAGATACGGCCAAACCTGGGCGCAGCTATCGCGCAGCCACATCGCATCGATATCGCCGGTGATGACGTATGTATCCGGCTTTGCTTCTTTTACCGCATAAAAAACGGTGGTATCCAGCGTATTGGGGAAACAGTTTTCAAAAAGCCAGGCCAGTTCCGGGTCTTTTACTTTGGACTTAAACTGCACAATCGCATCTTCTACCGCCTTGCTCGTAAAGTTTCTTTTTCCTACGGGCGGACGCTTGGTTTCATACGGCACAGTAGCGAAGACGAGTTGTTTACTTAATAATAAACTGCTGCTTAATATAAAAGCATTTTGAATAAATTTACTTCTGTGCATCCCTAAGTCTTATTTGATTTTTCCTTCTGCTTGTAATTTTGCTGCTGCTTCCATCATCATCATACCGCTGAGCTGAGTAGTAAGATCAACGCTACCAGTGGGTTTTTGCGTCCAGTCTGGTCCTGCTAAATAAGTGGGTTTAGCAATGCCTATAGTATATAGGTAAAGCGCATTGTTTTGTAAAAAAGCTGCATACTTAGCACTATTGGATGCGTCTAAACCAGAAAGTTCGGTAAGCGCTGTTAAGTATCTTACATCGATACCTTTGAATAGTCCGCCGTCCCCCTGACCTTCATTTTTCAGCACCCCAACCGATATCATGCGTGAATCCGTAATAGCAGTATTAGCAGTAAGCACTACATCAGCAAGATAGGTAGCATCTTTAGTAGCAGCATATAATTCAATGGCTGCCCCAATGAAAGCACCTTGGTTATAAGTGTAAATATTTTTATCTAAAGCACCTGTACCTGTGCTGTTAATGCCGTCGTACACAATACCTGTTGTAGGGTCAACCAAAGTATTTTTCATCCACGAATACAAGCTTTTTGCAAGAGCTATATCATTAGCATTGTTTTGCAACTCATACATCCGGGCAGCCAGAATAATGGCGTTTGCAGTAGATGGTGTGTTTTTATAATTAAGTTGAGTTTTACGCCAGGCAATACCACCGCCTTGATTGTTATTAGAACCTGTCTTTATATCAGTATATAGAAGTTGGGCTATATTCAGGTAGTCAGCATCATTAGTGGTAGTGTAAGCTCTAAGACAAGCATTGGCCATCCAACCCATATCGTCATAATAGTCATTAGTATAAACTCCTCCATTTGTAGCTTTTAAGCCAGTTAGTAAAGCCTTCATCCGTTGCGTATATACTGTATTTTTGGTACGCAGATAAGCATCAATCAGCACGTCCAGCATATGAGCCTGCGGCCAGTAGTTAAAGGCAGTATTTCCGGTATTATTTTGAACATAATAATTTCCGTTAGCCGAAAGGTAAGTGCTGTAAGTTTTACTTTGCATAGAATCTGCAACGGCGGCGTAGGTATTAGTGGTAGCAACCGGGCCTGTGGTCGTACCACCTGTACCAGGTGTAGTGGGTGCCGGCGAATTACTTCCTTTAGAGCAGGAACTTAATGCTGCTATAGTTAATAGCATGTATCCGGCTCTCCGGTAATTAATATAGTTAACTTTCATAAGATCGAATTAAAAAGAACGGGCTGGCTTTTAAAACACCAGCCCGTTCCCGGTTATTTTATAGTAATGGTATTATTGTAATTAGCCAGAGCAGGACTATAATTTACGTTAACCGTGCAATTTTTATTATTGGTTGCCGGAAGTAACTTAAAACAGTAATCAAATTGTGAATTATTAACAGGAAACATATAAAAGTAAGTTGGCAGCGTGGTACTGTTCGGATCAGGATTATCCGAGTTTTTACTTCCATACCACTCCAGCGATTGCTTTCCGGAAGCATCAGCTACAATAAACTGATATTTGTAGCGGCTGTCTAAACCATAAGATTGCTGCGGAATAACGATAGCTGTATTGGTTTCCCACTGGCTGTTGCCAACATAAGGCAGTGTAAAAGAAATTTTACCTAACGGTGCAGACCAGTAACCAACAGAAACGATTTGAGTAAGCGTTGCAGAAGCAGTTGTCAGGTCGACGGAAATCCGGTAAACCGCTTTACTGCCAGTTACAGTGGTATTGCCGTTTAACTGAACAGAAGTACTGTTTTGTACGGAATACACAGTAGGCGTTCCGCTGTTTTTATCAACTAAAGTATATGTTCCCGGTTGCAGGGATGTATAGAGTTCAAAAACGCCGTCTGACAGCTTTTTCATAGCGATTGCTTTAGTAACATCGGCGCCAGCTTCTGAGGCAGTTCCGGTAACATATAAAGATGCCGGAAGCACGGCAAAGCCCGCCGGCCGGTTAATCTGAATAATCCGGCTGCTTGTACTAACTTGTTTATTAGCTACTTTAGAAACAATTACGGCCCATTTTAACGTTCCTGAACTGGAAGAAGCTATTCCGGCCATAGAGGCTATCGTGTTTAACAATTTTTGTGAAATAGTTGCCTGTGTTTGTACACCCGAACCATCTGAAAGCACTTTGTATATTGGGTTACTAAAATCACCGGCAGGTTTATCAAAAGCTAATTCATACAACACCAGATCCTGAGTAGAACTGGCATTCCACTGAAAAACAATGTCAGAAGTGGATTTAGGATCAAGACTAAAACTAGCCTGATCTAAAGGTAAGTTGAGTGTGCTTACCGCTGCAACATTGGTTTCAAGTGCATGAACGTCTTTTTTACAGGAAGTAAAAGCGATAACTCCATACAGGAGCACCATACTTATAATGAAGATTCTTCTCATTTTATTTTCAAAAAAATGTAATCAGATAAATTAATAACCTGGATTTTGAGTAAGACTTGCATCTTTCTGCAAATCGTTATATGGAATAGGCCACAAGTAATTTTTTGCCGGATCAAAGTGCCGCAATTGTGCGCGGATATAACCATTATCTACGGTTGGATCGCTGCTAAACTTAGCGCCGTGTGCATAACCGTTTAACACAGTTTCAGAAAGTTTCCAACGGTTAATATCTTCAGTTCGTGTACCTTCCATGGCAAGTTCCACTCTTCGCTCTCTCCTGATGATGTTGGTCATATCTCCATTGCCAGGATAACTAAGTGCATTGGCATCGGTAAAACCGCTCCGCTGGCGCAGCAGCATTATAGTTTTATTCCACACAGCTGCGTTCATTTGTCCTAAACTGTTTTCTGCTTCTGCATAATCCAGTAATATTTCTGCCCAGCGAATCAGGTGGAGATTTAAACCTGAAGCTAAGCCTGGCAAATGGTTAGGATCAAAATATTTGTGCCAGTAATATCCGGTGGAAGAAATGGATTGAACAGCAGGCCGGTATTCATTAAGACGGTTAGGATCGGGATCCGTTCCCGGTTTGATGTAAATAGTTTGCGTAGAACCGTCGGGGTTTAAAAACTTATACTGATCATATACAACAGTAACCGTAAGCCTTGGATCACGGTTGATGTAAGGATTGTTTTCGTTGTAGCCCGAGGTAGGATCGGTAATCGGTTTACCATTCAACATTAAATAATCGTTTACAAGTTCCTGAGTTGGCGCCATACCATTATCACGGGCACCAACAGAGATAGGCGCAAAATCGTAGTAATCACCCCAGGTTCTGCCGGTTATACCTTCCTGATACTGAAGTGCCAGCATAGTTTCTGAATTATTTTTATTTACTGCAGTATTGCCAAATAAACTACCATAATCACTAACTAATGAATAAGTACCATAAGTTCCGGGAGTGTTCATCAACTTTTCGCAAATGGTTACCACATCGGCCATCCGGTTTCCCTGATATAGCAGTACACGCGCTTCCAACGCCAAAGCAGCACCATTGGTAATACGGCCATTATCGGCAGCTGCATATTGATCTTTGGAAGGCAAAGCAGCAGCACAGGCTTCCAGTTCGCTGGTGATAAAGCTAAGCACCGTAGCTTTGTTTACGCGAGGTTGTGTTTTCGCTTCATCAGCAGTAATTGTTTTGGTAATTAAAGGCACATCGCCCCAGTGCGTCATTAAGTAAAAGTAATGAAGCGCTCTGATAAAGCGTACTTCTGCTTTCATCCGCGCAATAACCGCTGCGTCTAAAGTTTTATTCTGATCAACATTGTCCAGAAACAAGTTGCATGAATTAATACCGGAATAATGAAAACTCCAGTCATTCAGAAATTTATCCAACTGCGAATTATAGGATCCGGAAGCAACGGCAGTTACATTTCCAGTTGCGCCGCCACCCGGTGCATAAGCGTTATCAGACATGGCATCATTATAAAAATACATGCCCGAATTATACATGCCGCTGTAATTGTTGTTCAGCGCATTATTAACGTTAACGCTGGTGGTGTAAAAGTTTAACTCTGTAAACGAGTTAGTTGGTGCCAGATCAAGCTTTTTACAACTGCTAACTGCAATAGCTGCCAGTGCTACAAAAAGTGTTTTTTTAAAGTATCTCATTTCGATATTTTTTTAATAATCAGGAGTGTGTATCAATTTTGCTTAACATATTTTTCATGCTTCTTTTACCGGATAAAAAACAGCAACAGGTTTCATGCTTCTTTTAAGGAAGAAGTTAGAAACGGCAATTTTTAGGTGCTAAAAGAAGCATCGCAATTTTTAAGTATTAATTATACAGACGCTAAAAAGTTAAATCCAGACCTGCTCCGTAAAATATTGGCAGCGGATAGCTACGACCGCTATTGGAACTGGTAAAGCTTACATTGTTGTTAAACTCTGTGTTTTCAGGATCGATAAATTTAAGCTTGGTTAACGTAAGCAGATTTTGTCCGCTCAAAGATATTCTTAACTTTTGTATACCGGCCCGTTTGGTTAAAGCAACAGGCAGCGTATAGCCTATATTAACGTTTTTTAACCTTGCATAAGCACCGTTAAATTTGTAAATATCAGAGCCGTCGCGCCAGTTATTAGTGTTAGAGTCAGAACCAATTACTGCCAAACGCGGATACTTGGCGCTGGTATTAGAAGGTGTCCAGAAATCAGTTTGATTTTCGAACAAAGTATTACCGTAGTTATAATGGAAAGGCTCTACCAGTTCTCCCCGGATAAACTCTGTACGTTTACCCACGCCTTGTATAAATACAGAAAGATCAAACCCTTTAACAGCTAAACGGTAGGTAAAACCAAAAGTATATTGCGGAAAAGGATTTCCCAGCGGTACCATATCCTTTTGATCAATTACACCATCGTTATTCTGATCTACGTATTTTAAATCGCCGGGCGCAAGATTAAGGCCGGCCGGTTTTGCAGAGCTTTGCACTTCAGCCGCTGTTTGGAATATGCCGACAGTTTTATAACCATAATATTGCGTAATAGGCTGACCTACCTGCCGCAACAGCGAATACTCTCCCAAACCCTGAATCTGCTGATCTGAACCATAACTTAAAGCCAGAAGTTTGTTGCTATTATTTGCTACATTTAGGCTGAAACTTTGGCTCACGGAGGAATTACTTCTTAAATTATACGTTACAACAGCTTCCCAGCCTTTGTTGCCTACTTTAGAGATATTATAATTTGGTAACCCGGCACCAAAAAGTGCAGGAATATCAGTACGGCCAGCTAAAATATTACTGGTGGTTTTATCAAAATAGTCAACAGATGCAACTAATTTGTTATTGAAGAAGCCTGCATCAACACCTAAATTTAAAGTAGTAGCTTTTTCCCAGGTTAAATTTGGATTTCCTAAAGCATAGCCAGCTCCGCTAACTGCCACATTGTTTAACGCATAGGCATTACTGTAGGAGGTATAGCGGGTTTGATACTGGTAGGCGTTAACATTCTGGTTTCCCAGAGTACCGTATGTTGCCCGGAATTTTAAAGTATTAACTACGTTAGCTAAAGGTTTCATAAAAGATTCTTCCGAAATGAGCCATGAACCCGCTATCGATGGGAAAAAAGCGGCCCGATGACCTGCGGCAAATTTAGACGACCAATCTTCCCTGAAATTACCTTCTATAAAATACCGGTCTTTGAAAGAATAATTTATGCGGCCGAAAAAAGAGTCTAAACTGGTTTCAAGTGTATTACTGATTGTATTAAAGGAATTACTTGGATCAATTATAGTACCGGTAGTAGGCGTACCCAACTGTGGATCGGTATAAAGCTGCTGTACCTGACTTGTTTTTGAGGTGTAAGACTCATTGGATACACCTAAAAGAACTCGGAATTTATGATCGTGTACCTGTTTGTTATACTCGGCTAAAAATTGAGGGGTTAAAAATAAGTTGTTTAAACTGTTATTAAAAACAGCTCTGTCTGTATTAGAGGTACCTGATGGATAATCATAAACCTGTATTCTTCTGATAAATGTGCCTGCATCGGTAATCGTTGCGCCCATAATACCAGTTAGCTTAATATCTTTAGTTACGTTAAACTGCGCGTTTAGGGAACCGAAAAACTCATCGCCCGTACTTAAATTATAGCCGCCATTTTGAACCGTGTTAAGTACGTTAAATTCGGATGCAACCTGATTGGTTAAATAACGTCCTTGAGCATCCTGCCAGCTGTAATTGTAAGGTACGCGGTTTGCATCAGCAAAAATATTGTTATCACCGGCCGTGTTATATTTACTTTCGTTACGGTCATAACTTAAAATTAGGTTTACACGCAGTTTTCCAATGTTTGAGGTTTGATTCATACGCAGGTTGTATTTATCATAACCATAATTTGAACCAGAACCGCCATTACCAATGATATTGCTCAACTGGTTTTGATATCCACCAGAAATAAAATAAGAGTTAGTTGGGCCGCCGCCGGTAATAGCGACATTTTCAGACAAAAGGGGTGCATTATGTAAAACATGCTGTACATCCCAGGTGCCGTTGCCTTGAGCTTGTAGTTGCGCAAGCTGGTCAGGAGTATATGCAGGTGGCAATCCGGAGTTAACTAATGATTCGTTTTTATAATAAGCGTTATCCCAGGAATTTACTTTTTTTAGCAGTACATCAGGATGTTGTATTCCATAACTACTGTTGAAAGTAATAGTAGGTTTTTGGTTCAAGCTGCCAGCTTTAGTTGTAACTAAAATAACACCATTGGCAGCTCTTGACCCGTAAATGGCAGCCGCACCGGCATCTTTTAAAACGGATACGCTGGCAATATCATTAGGATTTAGGGTTTGAATATTTCCGCCGATAATACCATCGATAACAATCAGCGGTGAATTGTCACCAGTTGTACTTACACCTCTGATGTTAATGTTTACACCACTTCCTGGTTCAAAATTGCTTTGCTGGATAATTAGGTTTGGCGATTCTCCTTGCAGCGCTTGTAACGGATTTAGGACTGGCTTATTCTCAATATCCTTTGCGGTTACTTGATTAACTGCACCAGTTAAAGAAAGGCGACTTTGAGTGCCATAACCTACCACCACCACTTCGTTCAAAGCTGTCTTATTTTCCTGAAGCTTGATTTCAAATGAAGTTCGATTAGCTACCGGAACTTCCTGCGTTGCAAATCCAATAAACCGAAACTGAAGCACGGCATTTTGATCAGTAACTGTAATGGAAAAATTACCATTTGCATCAGTAACAGCTGCATTAGATGTGCTTTTTTCTAAAACAGTTACGCCGGGTAAGGGCTGTCCCTGTGTATCTGTAACTTTTCCTCTAACAGTAGTGGCAGCTATCGTCCCTTTACCACTCCTGATTCTTTCGACTTTACGCGTAATAAGGATGGTGGTGTTTTCAATTGCGTATGTAAGCGGTTGCTCACTTAAACAAATATCCAAGGCTTGTTTCAAAGGCATATCATTTAAATTAACGGTTACCAATTTTGCAAGCTTTAAATCTTCAGCCTTGTAAAGAACATCGTAATTAGTTTCTTCCTGAATTTTGCCGAACACTTCTTTCAATTTGGCCTTTTTGAAACTGAGTGTAACTTGTTGTGCATAAGTTGCCGCAGTCACCTGTAAAACAGTAACGATAAACAAAATCATAGTTAGCTTCATGATGAGCAACGGTTTATAAAGGTAGCGCGGTTGCTTACCCCTAATAAAGGCAGTAAAAATTTTGTACATTTGAATGTTAGGTTAATTTATAATTGGTTGTAAAGCTGCAATGATTTGCAATTATCCAACAAGCCTAAGGCTAGCATTCCAGGGGTGCTACGAACACTCCTGGTTTATTTGAATAACTGCTAACTAAAAAATAATTTTATTTAGTCACCGTTATCCTCCTTCCTACAATTGAAAAGTGAATATTTCCAAGTTTTTCAAGATACCGGAGTAATTCGGTTATTGCTTTTGATCGGTGAAAAGTTCCACCAAACTTTTGGTAATCTACTGACCCAGAGTATTGAACATCCACATCATACCAACGCGCAACTTTTTTCATGATACTGGCAATGTTATCTTCATCAAAAATGAAATAGCCATTTTTCCAGGCCATTACTTCAGAAATATTTGCTTTAGTTACTTGGATGTTATCTGATTGTAAGCTGATATTAGCCTGCTGACCAGGTTTAAGTAAAGAAGAGGATTGATGCTTGGTTATTAAAACAGACCCTTGTAATAAAGTGGTCGAAGTTATTTCATCATCCGGGTATGCTGAAACATTGAAATGTGTGCCTAATACTCTGATTACCCCATTTTCTGTATTTACGTAAAAAGGCTTTTGAGCATCTTTTGCAACTTCAAAGTAAGCTTCTCCAATTAATTTTATTCGTCTTTCTTTAGTCCTAAAACTAGTAGGGTAAGTGATGGAGGATGCAGCATTAAGCCAAACTTTTGTGCCATCAGCTAGTACCACCTGGTATTCTCCTCCTTTGGGCGTAGTTAATGTATTATAACTGATAGGAACGAATGGCTGGTTTCTACTATTTATACTATATATAATTTGCCCATTGCGCGTCTTTAACACCCGCGTATCTTTATATTTAACAATTACACCATTTGAGGTTTGGTTTAATACAAGAACCTGCCCATTACCTATTTTTAAAATTGCTTTTACGCTACCAGGCAATATCACATCCTTTTTCTCATGCTGCACATAATTCTTGTTAATAATTGCTTGGCTAAATGGCCATTTAGAAATTATTAGTCCGATGCTGAAGGTAATAAGTAAAGTTGCAGCTACTTTAAACCATATTTTGCGATAAAATCTGACGGAAGATAGATTGTCATTGGTTGAATAAGTAGTAGCTAGATTATAGCGAGAATCTTTAGTAATCTGTTTCCATATCTCTTGAGTACGTACAGGCAATAAATTGGGACCTTCCTCTAATTTTAGAAGTTCTTCTGAAATTGAATTCTCTATCTTGGATGGATCTGCATTTTTTAAATATTCTAAAAGTTCTATACAATCCGTTTGATTGATAGTATTATTAAAATATTCATGTAACAAGCGTCTCAACTTTGCCTCATTCATGTTCTAATTGGTTTACATTAATCCCAAGGCTGGGATTTATATGTAGAACACAGAAGTCGGATGATAGGACTAGCGGGAATAAAAATTATTTAAATAGAGTTAGAAAAACTAAAACAATAATTTCTGTATATTTTAGATAAGTTTTTAAAAATTTCAATGCTGCAACCATATGGTTTTTTACCGTATTTGGTGAGATCTGTAATTTTTCAGCAATCTCTTTATGGGTTAATCCGTCTTTACGACTCAATATGAAAACCTGATGTTGCTGTTTAGGTAATTTCTTTAAAACTCTTTCTGCGAAATCTTCTAAATCATGTGCTAAAATATTTTCTTCGGTAAAATTTTGTATTTCTGACGTTTGCTCAACAAGTTTTTGAAATATGTTGATGGATTGATTTTTTTCACGAAGTGAATTTATCGATAAACGTTTCGCAATAACAAATAAGTATAGCCATATATTGCCACTTGGGTCTAGTTGACCTTTAGTCAACCAAAGTTTAATAAATGTTTCTTGTACAATTTCTTCACTATAGGCTTGGTTTTTTAAAAACTTGAAAGCAAGCCGATATACTTTTTGTGCATACAAGTTGTAGACAAAAGCAAATGCAGACTCGTCTCCTGCCATCAATTGAAGGACGTATTTAGTATCAACAAACTCAGTAGCCACTTACAAAAAGCGTTTATATCGCTTAATCAAAGATATGAAGTTATACGTAATCTTTAAAAGTAGGCGGCAGGCTTGGCCGATAAAAAATATAGTAATCACTGCGAAGAAAAGAAAACGTCAAAACAGTATGTTTTTCGTAATATTCGCAGTATAAGATCAGGTGCAGGTTTTGTGATGCCGGTAACAAGCCTTTACTGTCAGGGGGATAAGACGATTAGGTAGTGTAAAAGTACGACAGTTGGGTTTACACTTCTAATTCGTTGGAATAAATCGTTTTGTCTGTTTTTTTCACAAGGTCTTAATATCTAACTTCAATGTGCCACCCGTCCAATTAAAATTCACCTCACTTAGTCCCTCGTCATTTTTTATCAAATTAAATTTTGTTTTCTTAGAAAAGGTCACTGATTTAATATATTTTCCGGCTATGATCAGACTAAAATGTTTTTGTTTTGTAAGTAAATGACGGGGATTAATAGTAATAAAGTATTTTTTTCCATTACCATTACTTATAAAATCCACAAGATCATACTGCCTGTTTTTTAGCGAATTAGGGTCAGTTCCGTTATCAAAAAACCATTGTGATTTTACCGTAGCCGTTTTATCTCCAGGATAATATTTGAAAATTACTGACTGGCCATTATATTGTTCAGTATTATTCAAAAAACCTGCCATAGGGATAATACTGCCTGCCTTTACAAACAAGGGTAGGCTATCGACAGGCGCATCAATATTTGCTGAATCTTTATAAGATTTCAAATCATTAAACCCTATCCATTCCCCTTTAGGAAAAAGTACCCTTTTGACCGTTTGTCCTTTTACAATAACAGGCGATACCAGTAAATGGTCGCCCCATAAGTATTCGTCGTTAATATTTCCAAGCCGTTTGTTACCAGGTTCAAAGTAGTTGACAGGCAGCATTAACGGCCTGCCCGTAGTAGTGTTAGTATAAGCTAGCGTATAATTATAAGGTAAAAGGCTATATCGAAGGCGAATGTAATTAGTTACCCTTTTACGTGTTACATCATCCCAAAAAATGGGCTCGGGCGAATATAAGGTTGCATCAGCATGGGTACGCATAACCGGCGTAAATGCGGCAAATTCCAACCATCTGGAATATAGTTCTGCATCCTTCCTTAGCGTTCCGGCAGCAGAGAACCCACCTGCGTCCGAATGCATGTAACCTACGCCACCAAGGCCCATGTTTAACATCATTGGAATTTGTGCTTTCAGCCCTTCAAATGACCTGTCAACATCTCCTGACCAGGGAAATACAGAGTACCGTTGCATTCCGGCATATCCCGAACGGGGCAAAATAAAAATCCTGCTTTTTGGAAAATCTTTCCGGTAGCCATCAAACACTGTTTTTGTCCAAACAAGCGGGTATAAATTATGTACGTCATTATCCGTGCCTGCAGAAAATCTTAAACTATCGGAACTCAATTCAGGTTCCCCCAAGTCAAGCCACCAGCCGCCGGTGCCTTCATTTATTCGCGCTTTGTAAAAGTCCCAATAAAATTTTTGAGATTCCGGCTTAAAGATATCTAGCAAACCTGCCGGCCCGGCCCAAAACTTTTTGAAAATATGTGGTTCCGGCTTACTTACAAGATCCGGCGTAAGTAAATGATGCTCGTTTGCAAACGCGAAATTTTCAGACCTTTTAGTAACATAGGTCTCGCTAATGGTAACTACTTTAATGCCTTTATTTAGCAGAAAAGTAAGCATCTTTTCAGGATCAGGGAAACTATCCCTGTACCAGTTGTGATTCCCCATTAACCTAGAAGATTTATACCAATTCAAGTCAAACACAACCGCATCAATAGGTATACCCGCTTTCATCGTGCGATCTATCACGCCCGTTATTTCGCTCTCAGATTTGTAACTATAACGGGAGGAGATATATCCCAGTGCCCATCGGGGCGGAAGGGGCTGACGCCCGGTTAACCAAGTATAATTAGTAACTACTTCATCCAAGCCAGCCCCGGCAATAAAAAAGAAATTTACTAAAGCAGATGATGTTTTATAGCTGAGCAGTTTTGTATTAGTTTTACAAACGTCAAAAGTGCTTTTAACCGGATTATCCATAAAGATACCATATTTCTTTGTCGACACTAAAAAAGGTATTGCAATATTCATATTTGTTTCGCCGAACTTGTAATCCCAATGTGCCTGATTATAATTTTCAAGTACACAGCCCCGCTTATTGATATCAATGGCATTTGATCCCCCACCGTAAAAAGCCTCTTTGCCGTCCGAATGAAAATCTATTGAGGAACTTTCACTGGTTTTGATATAATTTGAAATGGTGGATAATGTATCATTATTTTTGTTGATGAGACTAATGGACAAATTGTCCTTATTAATTAGGACTTTTAAAGCAGAGGTTTTTAATGTCATAAAATAACGGCCATCGGTAAATTTAGCTGTCACTTTTCCGGGTTTAACAATTGTAGAATAGCTTTTTAGAGGCTGCTCAAGATCAAATTTGTAACTAAATCGGATTATATCTGCCGTATAAGGGGTTATTTCAATATATTCATTCGTTGCGTGGATTACTAAACTCTTGCCGTTATAATAACTATTATGAAAACCCTTAGATTCTTTGATCTTTTGCGGTAAGGCTGTGAAACAAGTACCAAATAAAAGGATTATTATAAATATAAATTTCTTTTTCATGCTTTTAGTTGTTCATAATTATTTAAGGCAAGTTAGCAAACATTAATTATATTTTAATACATATAAAAAATAATTAACTTTTTTTTAATTTTTTTATAAAAACTAATATAATTTTTTTATAAAAGTTTTTTATAATTGCTTAAAATCGAAAAAAATATGCTACTTATGTAAAAAAATACGATCCGAATGAAATCCATTATCGTCAGTAAAGCTTATTTATATGGATTAAGTAATATAGAAAGAAAAAAATACCTGCAAAAAGTTCGGTTGTTAAAAAAGGTCTATTCTGACGGACCGCAGTCGAATGCCGATTTGGGAAGCTATTTGAACCTTAGTCTACCTACATCTATTACATTGATAAATGAACTTATTGAGTCGGGGCTGATAGAAAAAAATGGGAGGGGTGTATCAATAGGCGGAAGAAAACCGGATCTGTATGGATTAAAGGAAGATTCTTTCTATATCCTAAGTATCGACATGCAGCGATTTAAAACCAGGGTTACTATTTTTGATAATAACAACAATAGTATTACCGGAATCCGAACATTTGATATACCTATTACGCATGATCTTAATTCGGCGGATCAACTGTTTAATATTGCAATGCCAATAATAAGTGATGCGAAAATCGATGTCACCAAACTAATCGGGGTCGGATTAGCGATGCCGGGATTAGTCGATGCCAATTTAGGAAAAAACTACACCTACCTTTTATCAAATAAGGGGTCTAAATCTTTGCAGGATCAACTATCGGAGAAATTTAAACTGCCGGTATTTATCCAAAACGATGTAAAATGTTCGACACTAACGGAATCTCGGTTTGGTCTGGCAAAAAATAAAAAAGAAGTCCTGGTATTGTTAATGGACTGGGGTGTTGGCTTGGGCATAATTATGGATGGAAAACTACAAAAAGGCTCTTTGGGTTTTTCAGGGGAGTTCGGTCATATGCCTTTCGTGGACGATGGTGCTTTATGCTATTGTGGTAAGAGGGGTTGTCTAGAAACTGTGGCATCCGGAATTGCTTTAGCCCAAATGGCAAAAGCGGGAATAAAATCCGGCCAGCATTCAATTCTTAATAAATTATCTGATCAGGAAATAGACAAAATTGAACCGTATATCGTTATCGATGCTGCAAACCGGGGTGATCAATATGCAATAAGCATTTTGGCCGATATAGGAATCAAGCTAGGAAAAGGTATAGCAACACTAATACAATTATTCAATCCTGAAACGATTATCCTCGGCGGAAAAATGGCTGAAGCAAAGCAATATATAACAATTCCTATACAACAATCTATTAACACTTATTGCATCGCGCAAATGCGGGAAAATGTTGAAGTAGTTTTGTCAGAATTTGGTCAGGACGCAGCAATTATCGGAACAGTTGGCATTGTCATGGAAAATATATTGGAAAATCAAATTTTGCTGGCAACAGGATAAACATACAGCGCAAAGCTGGGGCAAATTTAGCATGAAAAAAGTATTTACCATCAGTAAGTGCTTTTTCGATTTTTGCCAATCGTGCAATCATTGTCTTTGCCGGGTAAACCTCTTGCGTTAAATCAAATCTCTTATTACCACGTGCTAACAGTCTCCAACATCAAGCCCTTCAATTCAATCATAGTCTAACCGTTATGGTTTTGTTTCCATTATTGATTTCCTGAATAACTTATGTTACTCGCTTACTTGTAGAATAATTATCCCTACGATTAATCCCTCATAAAAAATTCTTCATATCTCTGGTAAAATCTGGTATCCTGTTAAATTAATGAAAGCAGCTTAATACCCTTTACAGTTACCATTTATCCAAAGAAAACATGTGACAAGATCGTATGCGTTAATCATTTTGTAATTTACGGAAATACAATTAAATATTTATCTAATGGTATGGTAATAAATTAAACTTAGAGCCTGTTTAAATTTCTATCATAAAGATTTATAGTACTTCTTTTATGCCTATAAATTCTGTTTTTAGAGGCTGTTTCAATACAAAAAGTACAATGGGCTAATGATTTTTATGTGGTAAAAGAAGCATAGAAAATATATTGGATAAAATTTAAACAGGCTCTTACTTATCCAACTAAATAAAGATAAGCTTGTCATCTTTAATTAAAATTTAATTAAAGTAATTTTATAAATATATAAAATTTTAATAATGATTATTTTAAATAAAAATATTATCAAAGTTTTTTTTGTTTTATAAATATTTATACATTAGAAAACTTTTATTAATACCCTCTTAAAAAATAATTGATGTAAATTATATTGAGAAGGATGGATAAGACAAAATATAATGTGGTGGCACAGTTGCCAATAAATTAAATGTCATGCCCAAATATCTACTCTTAAAAGGAAGAATGATGTGTGTTCAATGCTTGAATACCTCATTAGCCGTTACATGCCAAGGAAGAATAATCGGTAAGCTATTTTGCCCCTGTCATTCTGTGATATCGCTGGCAACTATAATAAAGAATACCGTAGCCGTGAAAAACAACCCCCCTTAAACTACACCTTAATATTAAAATTATATCTGACTAATTAGTAATCAAATTTAAATTAAACCATTTATGAAGATTAAAATTTTACTCCAAGTAAGTTTCTTCGCTATGTTATGCTTGTTCATATTACCTGTCATGGGTCAGAATAAAGCAATAACCGGTAAGATAACTGATCTTAAAGACGGTTCCCCGTTAGTGGGCGTGGCCGTAGTTGTTCAGGGCTCAGCAATAGGCACAACGACTGATGCTCTTGGCGTGTTCAAACTTAATGTGCCTGCTCTAACTAAAACGCTGGTAATTACCTATATCGGATACAAGCGACAGGAGATTGTACTTAATAGTTCGGTTACCTATAATATAAAAATGGAGGCGGACCTGACTACACTTAATGAGGTTGTGGTGGTTAGTGTAGGTTATGGCACATTAGATAAAAGAGAGGTATCAAGTGCTATTACGCACGTTGCCGGAGGTGATCTTTTGTCGGTTGCAGGAAATAGTCCGCTGATGTCCTTACAAGGGAAAGTAGCCGGTTTAACTGTTTCAAACACGGGCACTGCTGATCCTAATTCAAGTCCGACCCTTCAATTAAGAGGTGTATCGTCCCGCAATGCCGGCTTAGGCCCTTTGTTTGTCATTAATGGTATCCCCGGAGGTAATATTGATAACATTAACCAAAATGATATTGAATCTGTCGATGTACTTAAAGGCGGGGCGGCTGCGGCTATCTACGGTACGCGCGGCAGTAATGGTGTGGTGATCATTACCACAAAAAAAGGAAGCTCACAATCCCGCTTGATTTATGATAATTATGAAAGTTTTGATTACATAACCAATAGATTAAACGTATTGTCGCACGATAATTTTATTACAGACCGGGTAAATAACAAACAAGGCCAGGATTATGGCGGTAACACCGACTGGTTAAAATCGTTAAGCCATTCACCTGCATTTAGCCAAAAACATACTGTACAGCTATCTGGCGGCACCGGCAAAAATAACTATTTTGCTTCGGCCGATTACCGAAATGCGAACGGGCTTGACCTGCGCGCCGATAAAAAAGAATATGGTGCGAGGATAAATTTAAACCATACGTCGGCTGATGATATTTATACCGTTACTTTATCAGTTGCACCAAGGAAAATGACTACAGATGCGGCTGATTATGTCGGTTTTAATAATGCGTTAACGTTAAACCCAACATTGCCTGCGTATACTCCCACCGGCCAATATAATTATATCAATACCGGTTTTTTTTCCAATAATCCTATTGAAAATGCAAAAGTTAATATTGACCAGCTATTAATAAAAGAACTAGATGTTAATAGCTCCTTTAAAGTCAACATATTGAGAAATTTAAGTAGTATGGTTACCATTTCAGAAATTACACGAGATGCGAAGCACTTTAATTTTAGCCCATCAACCCGAACAACTATTCAACATGCCAATCTAACTACTAAAACAAATTATGCTGCACAGGATGAGTCTGATACTGATCAGCAAAATATAGAGTGGACCAGTAATTACTCGCTAAATACAGGTAAACATTCGTTTAAATTACTAGGTGGCTATTCTTACAGTTATTTTAATTTTCAAGAATTTAGTGCCAACAACTACGATTTTCCATTTAACTTTTATCAGTATAACAATCTGGGGTCTGGAACATATAACGGCGGTGCCGCCGGCAATGGTCAGAACGCGGTATTCTCTACTCAGAATAGCTCCAAACTTATTTCTTTATTTGGCAGGCTTAATTATGATTTTGACCATAAGTATATTGTGACCGCCAGCTTACGGCATGAAGGTTCATCAAAATTTGGTGAAAATCATAAATGGGGCGATTTCCCTGCTGTATCCGCCGCCTGGAGACTTACCGAGGAAGATTTCCTGAAAGATAAATTTTCCTGGTTAAGTGATTTAAAGTTAAGATCTGATTATGGCATAACCGGCAATCAGGATTTTAATAGTTACCAATCATTACTTTTATACGGCGGCGGTGGTTATTATGCATTTAATGGTGTACAATATCAGGTTTATGGCCCAACACAAAATATAAATCCTGATTTAAGGTGGGAGAAAGCAATTAATTTTAATGCTGGTATTGATTTTGGGTTTTTTAAAAACAGAATAAGCGGTTCATTAGATTATTATATAAGAACTGATAAGGATTTACTTGGATCTTATAATGTCCCACTTCCGCCAAACCCTCAGCCTACAACCTATGCCAATGTAGGAACCATGAAGAACTCGGGTATCGAACTTCAACTAAACGCTGCTATTGTTCAAAGTGGAAGCGTTAAATACAATATATCTTTAGTTGGGGCTTTCAATCAAAATAAATTTATATCATTCTCGAATGATATTTATAAAGGATCACCTTTTCAGGATGTCGCAAGTTTACCTGCTCCAGGTAGCCCTGGAAATATTCAACGTATTCAGGAAGGCCATAGTATAGGTGAATTTTACATGCTGAAATCTGCAGGTGTGGACCCGGCGGGCACGCTGTTAGTTTATAAAAAAGACGGTACTATTGTTAAAGGTAATACGGCCAGTAATGATGATAAACAATTTGTAGGAAATGGCCTGCCAAAACTTACAGCCTCAATAAGCAATACCGTGAGGTATAAGAATTGGGATCTGACTGTATTTCTACGTGGTGCTTTTGGTTATAAAATATTTAACACAAACGCATTTTATATCGGTACACCATCAACACAATCAGATGCCAATGTATTGAAATCTGCTTATGACCCTAACAGTAAATATTCTAAACTGACCAATACCAGTACAACAACTATTGCATCTGATTATTTTCTTGAATCAGGATCATTTGTTAAGATTGATAATATAGCTTTAGGTTATACTCATGCCGTTTCATCTAAATATCTGCATGGATTCAGGATATATGCGACCGGTAGAAACCTTCATACCTTCACCAAATATACCGGAGGAGATCCCGATCTGGTACCGGTTAATGGATTAACACCAGGGGTTAATAACGCATTGAATTATTACCCGTCAAGTCTTCAATTGATATTAGGTGCACAAATAACTTTTTAACTATTTAATTTAAAAAATATGAAACGTAACTTAATCAAATACAGCTGCTGTAGCGTAACTATTTTATTGTTAGTAATAAGCAGCAGTTGTCGTAAACTTAATGAACAAGTTTATGATAAAGTTGATGCTACAAACTTTCTTACACGTAGAGATGATGTTATCAGAGATTTTTTGAAGCCCTTTGATCAAGGCTACACCTCTATTCAACAAGGTGATCTTTTTGCGATAGCGGAAGATTGTTCAGACGAATTCATTACCGTAAATAGGCAGGGAGATTGGTTAGATGGTGGATATTACCAAAGAATGCATTATCACACCTGGACTACAAATGACACTTTTGCCAGTGGTGTATGGACAACATTGTATCAAGGAATTGCATTTGCTACAAATTCCTTACAAGATATGGAAGGAATCCAAGACCCCACGAAGTTAAATGTAACCCCGGCTGAGCTTGCCGATTTTAAAGCAGAGTTAAGGACATTAAGAGCCTGGTTCCATTTACGCGCATTAGATTGTTACCGTAATATTGAAATTATTACTAATGTTAAAACTGCTACCACGGGGAGCAAGCAGGTTTCGCCGCAGGATGCCTTTAACTTTATAGAATCCGAATTAAAAGCGGCTATTCCAAACTTGCCGCTAAGATCAGATTTGGGGGCAGGTGGAATTGGCCGTTGGACAAAGGCAGGAGCGGCGTCTTTGCTTGGGCGGTTATACTTAAACTCAAAAGTGTATACTGGTGTAGATAGATTTGCTGACTGTGCCACAGTTTGCCAAGATATAATTAGCGGCAAGTATGGAGCTTATACTTTGGATACACGTTGGGATGCACCTTTCGATTATACAAATACCACACTTAATTCAGAAGTTATTTTTGGTTTCCCAGCAACACTTGCCCGCACTCATTACCAGTATGGTATCGGAATGTACTACTGGGGAATTACTTTTGATGCGGCAACGTTATATATGGGCTTTACTGATTTAGGAACAGCTAATCCCAAATATGCTTTATCACCGGGGAGAGATGTGGATAGTGTTGAATATAATTACCAGTTGGGTAAGCCGCTTGTTAAGTTTCAGAAATATCCTGACGATCTGCGTTTAAAATTATACAAAAATTTAGGTAATAGTAAAAGGGAAGGCATGTTCCTGTATGGCTATCTTCCATACCAGCATGTGGTAAATGGTAAAACAGTGACGGATACCGTACAGGGTAACAAAGGTAAATATCCCTTATTTATACGTGATGCGGTTGGAATGTTCCTTAACGCTAAACCAGGAACAAAAATAGCCGATAAGCAATCTGATATGACACATGGCGACCATAATTCAGGTGTTTTTATGGTAAAATATCCAATGTATCCAACGCCTGATCCTAACCGGATCACATCAGCGTATGCAGAAGTAAGGCTTTCAGAAATTTATTATACATTAGCTGAATGCAAATACCGGGCTGGCGATAAGGCTGGAGCTGTAACGCTTTTAAATGCTGTGCGTCAACGAAATTATCCTACAGGATCTCCAAGTTTATATACAAGTGGAAGCCAGTTAACTGACCAGGAAATGCTGGATGAATGGGGCCGTGAGTTTTTGGGAGAAGGCAGACGCCGCACAGATATGATCAGATGGGGTGTGTTTAGCACCGGAAAATGGTGGGATAAGCAACCTGATGCTGACAAGCATACAGAAATATATCCTATTGGCATCACCATTATGGGTGCTAATCCTCAGTTAGTACAAAACGCAGGTTATTAACAAGCTGATGAGTGGGTTGTCAATTTAATATTTTATTAATTATACAACCCATCATGATAAATTATACCGTAAGTTTAAGCAACAAATATGTATTACTAAATTGATACATTAAGTACAATATAAAAAGGGACATATCAGGGCCTGTTTAAATTTTATTCAACATATTCTCTATGCTTCTTTTACCACCTAAAAATTGTTGGCCGATTGTACTTTTGGTATTTAAACAGTACCTAAAAACAGGGTTTACAGCCATAAAAGAAGCATTATAATTTTTTATGATAGAAATTTAAACAGGCTCTAAAAATTAAATATTGATCTCTGTTTAATTAAGAGTTGAAAGAAATTTTGCGGTATCGACATTATTTGGTTTAGTGCGATTTATTCGGAACCGTTATGCAGCCTGAAACATACAAATCCACATTATCTAAATTTACAAATATGACTGAAATTAGAAGTTTTATGTTGTTAAGGCGTAATACGCTATTTTTTAAGTTGTTTCCTTTAAAAGCTAACAAAAAAGCATTTTTGCCAATTATCAGAGGTGATGTTAAATTAAAGAGCCTGTATGGCAGGAATAATAAAAATTTAACCAATGGATGGGCTTTTTTGTATGAAAGAACTGAAGCACCTTTCAAATTAAATTTATCGATTTTTTCGATTGTGCTCTTTTTTTTATCTTTTTTAACATCTTTTTCATTTGCAACAAATATAAAGGCTATCCCTGAATCTTCTTCAATTTATACAGCCAAAAAACTAGTTAAAAGGCTTATGCCCGGCTTCGCAGATAGGTTTGAATTTAAATTGTTAGATTCAAAAACCGATGTATTTGAGTTGGAAACTCAAAAAAGAAAGGTCGTTATCGGTGGTAATAATGCCAATTCTATGGCAGTCGGACTTAATTATTATCTGAAATATTATTGCCATACTTCTGTATCATGGTATAAGGCGGATTCCATTTATTTACCTAAACAATTGCCATTAATTAAATATAAAATAAAGCAGTTAGCCCGGTGTAAAAACCGCTTTTTTCTAAATTATTGTACATTTGGCTACACCATGCCTTGGTGGAAATGGTCAGACTGGCAATGGTTCATTGATTGGATGGCTTTAAACGGCGTTAATATGCCGTTGGCGATAACAGGGCAAGAAGGTGTTTGGCAAAGTGTATGGAAAAAATTAGGCCTTGATGACCAACAGATCAGGAGTTACTTCACAGGGCCGGCTTATTTACCTTGGCATCGCATGGCTAATATTGATCATTGGGATGGTCCGTTGCCACAATCTTGGATAGATAATCAAGTACAACTTCAAAAGGAAATTTTAAACCGTGAAAGAGAATTAAACATGACTCCGGTATTGCCAGCATTTGCAGGGCATGTACCGGAGGTATTAAAGACGAAATATCCTGATGCAAAAATTTCGTCTTTAGGAAATTGGGGCGGATTCACAGCGGAATATCACAGCTTTTTTTTAGATTCATTTGATCCGCTTTTTAATTTGATTCAAAAGGAATACATCAACGAACAAAACCGTTTGTTTGGAAGCGATCATATTTACGGTATTGATCCTTTTAACGAAGTGACGCCTCCAAGTTGGGAGCCTGATTATTTGGCCGGTGCATCTTCTAATATATTTAAATCTTTAAAGTTAGCCGATCCGCAATCGAAATGGCTACAAATGACTTGGATGTTTTATTATCAAAAAAAAGATTGGAAAGATTCTACAATAAAAGCTTATCTAACCGGTGTCCCTCAAAACAATATGATTTTATTAGACTATTTCTGTGAAAATGTGGAATTGTGGAAAACGACAAATAAGTTTTACGGACAACCTTATATATGGTGTTATCTGGGAAATTTTGGTGGTAATACGAGTTTATCAGGGGATTTAAAGGATGTTGAAAACCGTATGGAAAACGCTTTTCAAAACGGCGGAAGTAACCTGTGGGGTGTTGGATCAACTTTGGAGGGTTTTGATTGCAATCCTATGATGTATGAATATGTGTTTGAAAAGGCATGGTCGAAAGGACCAGTTAATTTGGATGATTGGGTTTCAAATTGGTCATCACGGCGTTTAGGGCGCAAAAATGCAGATGCTCAAAAAGCCTGGAGCATACTTCTTGATAAGATATATCTATCCAGGGCTCAATTAGGTCAAGCTCCTGTTAATAACACAAGGCCCTTATTGCATGGTAGGAGTTCGAACATTAAATACGACAACAAAGATTTACTTAACGTTTGGCAATTAATGTTAAATGTTGAAGATAAAGAAATACCTAAAGTTTATCAATTCGATGTTGTTAATGTTGGTCGTCAGGTTTTGGGTAACTATTTTTCTGTGCTAAAAAATCGATTTACTGAATGTTATGAAAAGAAAGATTTAAACGGGTTAAAAGTTAATGGGCAACAAATGTTAAGCTTAATGGATGATTTAAATACACTTTTAGCCTCCAATGATTCCTTCTTATTAGGGAAGTGGCTCTATGGTGCTAAAAAATTTGGTACAAATGAAATGGAGCAGAAATATTACGAAGCAGATGCAAGAAGAATAATAACTACTTGGGGGGCTGCAGGGCGAGGTTTAAATGACTATGCCAACCGATCTTGGGCTGACTTGACTAAAACTTATTATAAGCCACGATGGGAAAAGTTTATCAATGAAATTATCGTTTCCACAGAAAAAAACGAAACTTTTGATGAAAAAAGATTTAAAAACGAGATTGAGTCTTTTGAAGGCGAATGGACGAAAACAAATGATGCTTATCCTTCAGTAGCATCGGGTCAAAGTATTCCGATAAGCAAAAATCTATATAAAAAGTATGCTCCTGATATTCAGTCAACAACAGTGAAATAAGATTTCAAAATGTAATAAACTCATACTTGATATTTAACTTTAATAGAATTAAGTTGGATTAACCGTCTATATTACTGTTCTAATAGAACAAAAAACACGAAATAAAATAAGTTCACTTTATTAAGAGTAGTGTTAAGTTAATTATGTAATGACGGATTATCTGTAATAGCCACGATTTGATCTTACAGTTGTTGGATTTTAGGTATTGTCCGAAAGTGTAAAACAAACTGTGTCAGTTAAGGATTAATGATAATTTTTAACTTTAGGACACAGTATTATGAATGAACAAAAAGGGTTTGATTTTGAGGGCTTCAAAGCAGAAGCAATCAAAGGGATGTATGCGTAGGGACCGCTGAACGGTGAAAAAGGGATCTTCGCGCATTTGCTGAAGCACTTTTTAGAATCGGCACTAAAAGGCGGGCTGGACACACGAATGGTCGGAAGAAATTCCGGCCATTTTTTATGTCTTAAAAAAAAGTCCAGGGTCTCCGCCGCATTGCACGACTATCATCGCAATTGTAAGGTCCCTATCCGGGCCTTGTGATCGGAGCTATTGATACCACCCCAAAAGATACCACCAATAC
>CAXUMK010000036.1:0-4897 GCA_964251885.1 uncultured Segetibacter sp.
TTGCGTCGCACACTTGTACCATCTATTCTTTGTTCTGCAAGTCACTAATTTATCCCTGGATAACTATAGGTAATGACATTGGGTAAAATATTAAAACAGTGAGGTTAATTTTTTAATTTAAAATGAAGAGATTACGCTGCATAGTTTCAATACTAATTTTTGCAATCCTCATTATTGCAGGTTGTAAAAAGCCTTATAACCCTCCTGCTACGAGGGTCGATAATAGATTTTTGGTTATAGATGGCACTTTGATAAGCAGTGCTGACTCACCAAGCGTGATTACATTGAGCAGAACCGTAAGAATAACCGACAGCACCTTTGCGTCGTCACCGGAAACAGGCGCGGCTTTATCTGTTGAAGGAAGCAATGGTGAGATGTATAATTTATTTGAGTTGAACCCTGGAATGTATCAATCAAATCCGTTACTCTTGAATGCATCCTCTAAGTATCGTTTAAAAATTACCACTTCATCAGGTAATCAATATGCTTCTGATTATGTGGAAGTAGGGCAACCGCCACCTATAGATAGTATTACCTGGCAACAGCAAAATGATGTGACGATATCTTTGGATACGCACGACCCTTTAAACAAGACAAAATACTACCGTTGGGATTTTATTGAAACATATCAATACGAGGCGCCGTTGGAGGCTGAGCTCAGTCAAAACAATGGAGTTTTATTTTATGTTGATGCTACTAACCAGACCTTTGATTGCTGGCGCAGCGTTAATTCTACAGAGATATTATTGGGCTCTACAATAGCATTGAGCCAGGATGTAGTAAGTAAGGCGCCGATAGCTATTGTGCCGCAAAACTCTCAAAAGATCAGTATTCGCTATAGCATTCTGGTAAAGCAATATGCACTTACACAAGAGGCTTATCAATACCTGCAGATATTAAAAAAGAACACAGAAAACTTAGGTTCTATTTTCGACCCGCAGCCTTCACAACTTACAGGCAACATACATTCTTTAAAAAATCCGGACGAATTGGTGATCGGGTTTTTCAGCGCTTCATCGGTTCAGCAAAAAAGAATGTTTATTACAAAGTATGATGTAACCAACTGGCATTTTGTTGATTCAAACCGGGAGTGCGGTGTGATGGCCATAGGTCATACTCCGTTGCCGGATCCGGGGTTTTTTGTATATGATTATCCTGATCCCGAATATTATCCCTATTATTTTTGCGGAAGTGCATGTCTTAATATTGCAAGAAGAGAATGTGTTGATTGCAGGTTACGGGGCGGTATAAATCAAAAACCTTCATTTTGGTAAAAGACAGTATGAAAATAAATACAATGTTTGCAAAGATCATTCATAACAGGAGTTCATTTTTCCTGTTACTGTTCCTTCTTTTGGTTTGCCCTGTCTTTTCACAGGAAAGCGGTTCAACTATTCAACACCAGTTTGAAGCTTTTACAAAAAACAATTACCAGGAAAAAGTCTTTCTGCATACTGATAAAACGGTGTATGCTACAGGAGAAGTGTTGTGGTTTAAAGCTTACATAACGGACGCTTCTTCCAATAACTTTTCCGCTTTAAGTAAGATTTGCTATGTAGAAATCATTAGTGAAGATAAGAGACCATTGATGCAGGGAAAAATAAGCATTGACTCCGGAAGAGGGAATGGTTCTTTCTTATTGCCGTCGTCCATTCGCAGCGGTAATTATTCGATAAGAGCCTATACCAACTGGATGAAAAACTTTGATCCGCAATTTTACTTCCGGCAAAATATCAGCATCATTAACCCAAATAAAAAGCCGGAATATAAAAAAGAAGATAGCACCGATGTAGTCTATGCCAACTTTTTTCCTGAAGGGGGAAATTTAGTATATGGATTAAATAACAATGTCGCATGCAAGATCACAGACAGATATGGCAAAGGCATGCAGGCAAAAGGCTTTATTGTTTCGGGTAAGGATACCGTTACCTCTTTTGCAACAGAGCGATTTGGAATGGGAACCTTTTCTTTCAATCCGGTAAAAGGAAATATGTATCAGGCAATCATAAAACTAAACAACACAATTTTTAAAAAAGACCTGCCCCAAATTTACGATAACGGTTGGACACTACATGTAGCAGATGATGGAAATAAATTGTCGGTAAAGATTGCCTGTAACATAGAAGCTGAACACCAGGTTTTTTTATTTGTTCAAACAAGAGGCTCTGTAAAAAATGCTGCAATGTTATTCTTAACCAATGGCAGCGCGACCTTTACTATTGATAAATCAACTATTGCAGACGGCATTTCACAAATAACTGTTTTTAACGAAAAGAAACAACCCGTATGTGAAAGGCTGTATTTTAAAAAGCCTGCAAATCTTTTACAAATTAAGATGGATGGTATTGAAAAAGAATACCACACAAGAAGTAAAGTAAGCATACAGGTTGCCACAACTAATACCGGCAAAGAAGAAGTAGCCGGTCACCTGTCTGCTGCTGTCTACCTGGCTGACTCTTTACAACCGGAAACCAAAACAAACATTGTAAACTACTTATGGCTTAGCTCAGAGTTGAAAGGCCCGATAGAGTCACCTGATTATTATTTCTCTGCAGGAACCGAAGCAGAGAAAGCTGCCGACAACCTGATGCTTACCCAGGGATGGCGAAGATTTAAATGGGAAGATGTTCTTGCAAACACAACACGGTCTTTTACGTTTTTACCCGAATACGAAGGTCACATCATTACAGGGAGAATAGCTTCAAAAATGGCAGGTATACAAGACACAAACAGGACTGTTTATCTTTCTGTTCCGGGCAAAAGCTTCAGGTTTTCAAGCAGCCAATCTTCAGCATCAGGCCTGGTAAGATTTAATGTTGAAAAATTTTATGGAAATAATGAGATCATTTTACAAACAAACAGAGCCGATAGCAATTACCGCTTATTTATAGATAATCCTTTTTCTGATAAATATGATTCATCTCTCATCCCGCCTGTTAATGTAACTGCTGACTTGTCAAATGCAATTTTGCTAAGAAGTATTGGCGCTCAATCCCTCAATTTATACCAGCCCGAAAAAGAAGACAACTTTAGGTTACCGGTAAGCTATGATACAACTGCATTTTACGGCATTCCGAGTAAAACCTATTACCTGGATAATTATACCCGGTTTCCGACAATGGAAGAAGTGATGAGAGAATACGTGAAAGAAGTGCGTGTAAGAAAAAGAAGCAGCAACTTTTATTATGAAGTATTGAATGAACCTGATATAAGTTTCTTTAATGGCGAGCCGCTTACTTTAATAGATGGCATCCCGGTTTTTAATGTCAATAAAATAATAGATATCGATCCTTTAAAAGTTAAGAAGATAGATATAACGGCAAACAGTTTTTTTAAAGGCGACCGTGAATACAAAGGCATAGTAAGTTATTCTACATACAATGGTGATCTTAACGGCTACACTCTTGACCCAAATTCAGCAGTAATAGAATATGAAGGCCTGCAATATGAAAGAGAATTTTATTCGCCGCAGTATGAAACACCGCAACAACAGGTAAGCCGCTTACCCGACTTCAGAAATGTTTTGTATTGGTCTCCTGCACTGCAAAGCAGGAAAGGTAAAAACGAAGTATCTTTTTATACTTCTGATATTCCCGGAAAATACACTGTACTTATCCAGGGAATTTCTGACGGAGGTCTTGCAGGAGTTGCTGCAGCCGGTTTTACTGTATCTTCTGTAGATAAGTAAAAAAGCCCATGGCTCTTTTGGTGTCGAAGCGAAGTCTTCATTGCAAAGGATAAACTGCACCGTCATTGCGAGGAGGAACGACGAAGCAATCCCATTAATAGTAAGCCTGTTCAACACAAATGGGATTGCTTCGTGCCTCGCAATGACGAAGCCCCTCAACCGTTCACCCCTTCTCTTACCTTCGCCTAATGAAAGTTTTAATTATCCGGTTTTCTTCAATAGGTGATATTGTGTTGGCTTCGCCTGTATTTCGTTGCTTGAAGCAGCAAATTGAAAATGTGGAAGTTCACTTTTTGTGCAAGAAAGCTTTTAAAGATGTAATGGTCGCTAACCCTTACATAGACCATTTTCATTATTTTGATAACAACCTGCAAGAGTTGACAGATGAATTTAACCAACAGAAATTTGATTACATAATTGACCTTCATAAGAACTTTCGCACCTTCAAACTTAGAATGAATGTCAGCAGCAAATGGCTTGTTTTTAAAAAACTTACATTTCAAAAGTTTATACTTACCAATTTTAAGCTCAACATTATGCCGCGGCGGCATATTACGCTCCGCAGCCTGGATGCAGTTAGGCCATTAGGCGTAAAAGATGATGGCAAGGGCCTTGATTATTTTATTCCTCCTCATGAAAAAATTGCGACAGACGATCTGCCTGCTTCACATTATTTCGGTTTTATAGCGCTGATAATCGGCGCTTCTTACTACACCAAAAAGTTGCCGGTGTACAAATTAAAAGAGTTATGCAGCAGGATCAATTACCCGATTGTCCTTGTTGGAGGAAGGGAAGATACCGCCGAAGGGCAGCAGATAGCTGAAGAAGACCCGGTTAAAATATACAATGCCTGCGGTAAGTTCAGCCTGAATGGTTCGGCTGATATTGTTAGTAAAGCAAAACTGGTTATATCTCACGACACTGGTCTTCAATACATTGCCGCCGCCTTTGGAAAAAGAATTTTTGCTATCTGGGGTGGAACTTCACCTGCACTTGATGTAGAACCTTTTTACGGAACCGATAACCTGAGCCTTCATATCAATTTCGTACTAAAATTGTATTGCCAGCCATGTTCTAATTACGGAACCAGGAAATGTCCACAAGGTCATTTTAAATGCATGAAAAATCAGGACATACCAGATATAGCCGGAAAAGCAAAAGCAGCATTGGAGAGATAATCAGCTATTAAAAAATCTATTGTTCTTGTTT
>CAXUMK010000036.1:4907-32706 GCA_964251885.1 uncultured Segetibacter sp.
CAATACTATTTAAATTAATAAAAAAACTATGCTTCTTTATTGACTTTACTTTACTAAAAGAGAATAATTTAGCCATACATTTTAATCAAATATTACAAAATGAGAAACATTCACTTACTTTCTTTTATCTCTGCTTTATTACTATATACTACATCTGTTATAGCGCAGACAAAAATCACGGGTAAAGTGGTAGATGATAAAACCAATGCACCCATTCTGGGGGCGACTGTATCAGTAAAAAATAACACCAATTTATCTACGGCAACAGCAGATGATGGTTCATTTAGTCTCAATGCTCCCGCTAAGTCGAGATTGGTTATTACTTATGTCGGTTTTAAACCGGCAGAGATCGCCGCTTCGTCAAGCCCTCTTACCATACGTTTATCTGCCGGAGAGGCAACCATGAGCGAAGTTGTGGTGGTAGGGTACGGTACACGTTCTAAACGTGATGTAACCGGCTCTGTGGTAAAAGTAACAGCAAAAGACATTACCAACACACCTGTTACCAGTTTTGAAACAGCCATACAAGGGCGTGCTTCCGGGGTTTTTGTGCAGCAGCAAAACGGTAAGCTTGGCCAGGGAATCAACATCCGCATCAGAGGCGCTTCTTCGGTTTCTGCCGGAAATGAGCCATTGTACGTTGTGGATGGTATTCCCGTTATATCAAATGATTTATCCAGCAACGGAGCTGCAACTGATCCTTTGGCAGATTTAAATATGAATGACATTGCGTCTATCGACATTTTGAAAGATGCCTCTGCTACGGCTATTTATGGTTCTCAGGGTTCTAATGGCGTCGTTCTCATAACTACAAAAAAAGGAAGAGCAGGCTCCTCAAGAGTAGAGGTAAACTATTATACAGGTTTTCAAAAACCTACCCGCAAAAGACAGTTTTTAAATGCTCAGCAATATGTAGATTTCTTTGAGCAGGCTGCAGTTGGAGCAGCAAAGCAAGACCTTGCCGCAGGATACTACAGTAATTTGGATGATGCACTGGCGGATGAAAAGGCTTATGTAGAAAGCCGCTTTACAAGGTATTCAGCAGGAACAACAGACTGGAAAACTGCAAAAGTAAATACGAACTGGCAGGATCAGGCTTTTCAAAACGCTCCTATTTCGCAGTATGATATAAACTTCTCAGGGGGTAGTGAAAAAACAAAATATTATGCTTCAGGCCAATATCTCGATCAAACAGGTATAATGATCCGTAACAGCTATAAGCGTTATAATGGAAGATTAAATATTGATCAGCAGGTAAAGGACTGGCTGAATTTCGGTATGAATATGAGTTTTGCCCATTCAGAAAATAATCGTTTATCTAATGATAATCAGTTCTCTACGCCTTTACAAATCGTTGCATTATCACCTATCACTCCAATTATAGACCCGCGGACAGGATTATTAAGCGGTTCTTTAGATCCAACTACCGGTAATCCTAATACTAACTACCCCGTTTACTATAATCCGCTATTAAGCGCGGAAAATTCAACCTATAAAACGTATGTAAACAGAACTTTGGGAAATGTTTATGGAAACATCCGCTTTACTAAAAATTTGAATTTTAGGAGTGAACTGGGAATGGATCAGTTAAATCAGAATGAAGAAGGCTATTATGGACGCCTGACTGCACGTGATGCTGGTGTTGCTCACGGCAGCGGTTTTAATAATATCACTCAGGTATTAAATATTACTACCAATAACTATTTAAACTACAATAATACATTCAAGGATATTCACAATATTGATGTTACAGGTGGTATGTCTTTTCAAAAGAGTACGACTACATACAATACCGCTTCTGCGAATGAATTTCCAAGCGATGCATATCAAAAGCTGAATGCCGGCGCTCTAAAAACCGATGCAAGTTCTGGTTCAACAGTAAATACACTTTTATCTTATTTTCTCAGGGCTAACTACAAATTCATGGATAGATATTTAGTGAACCTTAGTGGGAGAGTGGATGGTTCATCAAGATTTGGAGTGAACAATCGATATGGGTTTTTCCCCGCGGCATCAATAGGTTGGATTTTGACTGAAGAAAAGTTTTTAGCAGATATTAAATGGCTAAACATCTTGAAACTAAAAGCAAGCTACGGAGCAAATGGTAATGACCGTATCCCCGATTTTGCCGCAAGAGCTTTATTCTCCCCGACTCCCTATGGTGGACAAGCAGGTCAGGTGCCTTCACAACTGCCTAATGCTAATTTGAAGTGGGAAACTACACTTGGAGCAGACCTGGGTTTTGAAGCAAGTATATTTAAAAACAGGGTAAGTATAGAGATTGATGTTTATAAAAGAAATACAAGAGATTTATTACTTAGCCAGCAGGTTCCCGGAACTTCAGGTTTTGCCACTCAGTATAATAATATTGGCAAGCTGACTAATAAAGGAATAGAGATAGGTATTAATACAACCAATATTGTTTCTAAAGGCTTTAGATGGACAACTAACGTGAACTTTACTGTAAACAGAAATAAGATAACAGACTTAGGAGGGCAATTAATAGGAACCGGCGTAAATAAAGCGATGGAAGGACAACCATTAGGTGTATTTGTGGCAAGAGAATATGCAGGAGTTGACCCGGCAAATGGTGATGCTTTATATTTTAAAAATACACCAAAGGCAGACGGAACAAAAGACCGTACTACTACGAATGATTACAATGCTGCAACCGACGTTGTAATAGGAAATCCTAACGCTAAGTTCTTTTACGGCTTTGGTAATACATTTACCTACAAGGGTTTTGACTTGGACGTATTATTACAAGGTGTTTACGGCAACCAGATATTTTTTGGCGGTGGACAATATATGTCGGCCAGCGGAAGTAACGGATTTGATAACCAAACAACAGATCAGCTGAGGGCGTGGAAAAAGCCGGGAGATATTACAGATGTACCTGAAGCGAGGCTTTTTTATCCAAATGGTACAGACAATTCAAGCCGGTATATTTCAAGCGGTTCTTATTTGAGAGTAAAATCTGTTTCACTTGGTTATAACATTCCTTCTCTTTCAATTAAGAAAGTAAAAATAGAGAGACTTAGAATATATGCGAGAGCAATTAATTTATTTACTATAACAAAATATACAGGCTGGGATCCTGAAGTAAATGCTGACTACCAGGCCGGCAATATTAACCAGGGCGTTGATTTTTATTCTGCACCTCAAATAAAAAGTATTGTTTTTGGTGTAAATGTTGGATTTTAAATGAGTTTTTAAAAGCTAATAATAAAATTATGAAAAACAGATTTATAAAAGGGATTATTTATTCAACTGTATTAATGATCTTTAGCTGTAGTAAGCAATTAGATACTACTCCTACAACAAGCATAGATGCAAGTACAGCACTTCGTACAAGCGATGACGTAAAAGCCGCATTAATTGGAGCTTATTCTGATATGGGAGCGGCAGATTTTTATGGGGGAAGAGTTTTTATGGAAAGCGATCTGCTTGCAGACGTAAATGAACTGAGCTGGTCAGGAACTTATCAGGGTCTTACACAGATAGATAACAAAGCGATACCTGTTGACAACGGCTTTGTAACTAATGTTTGGTTGTCGGGTTACAAAACTATTAATGACGTCAATAACGTTCTAAGTAATATAAAAGTGGTCGTTGCTGTAGATACGGCCAAAGTTGTAGGCGGCGCAAAATTTATAAGAGGAGCCTCTTATTTCGAACTGGTTAAAATGTTTGCAAAAGACTGGAACGATGGCAATCCTTCAACGAATCCAGGTGTTCCTCTTGTTTTAAATCCTACAACAGCTATATCGGATTCGAATAAAGTAAGCAGGAATACAGTGGCGCAGGTATATGCACAAGTAATAGCAGATTTAACTGATGCAGAGGCTAAACTTCCTAAAACCAACGGCTTTTATGCGACAAAAGCAGCAGCGGCAGCTATTTTGGCAAGGGTGTATTTGCAGAAAGGTGATTATGCCAATGCAGCACAGGCAGCTAACAGGGCTATTGTTAATAGTGGGGCATCATTAACAGAAACGTATGCAGAAGCGTTCGGAGCTACAAATACTAAAGAAGACATTTTTGACTTACAGGTAACAACAACATCAGGAACGCAAGGCTTTAATGAATTTTATTCTGCAAGTCAAAGAGGAGATATTCAAATCAATGATGCACATCTTAATTTGTACGAAGCGGGAGACGATCGTTTAAACCTATTTTACACAAGTGGCGGCTCTGTGTATACGGGTAAATTTGAATTTTTGCATGGTAATGTTCATACTATAAGAGTTGCAGAAATGTATCTCATAAGGGCAGAGGCGAATTTTAGATTAGGCACGTCAGTAGGTGATACTCCTCTAAATGATGTAAACACGATCAGGGCCAGGGTGCTATTGCCTGCGTTAACTGCAGGTCAATTAACACTTGCTGCAATTTTAAAAGAGCGCAAACTGGAACTGGCTTTTGAAGGGTTTTCTTTAGACGATGTTAAAAGGCTAAAACAAAATGTAGGCAATCTTGCATGGAATTCTCCGAAACTGATTTTCCCCATTCCAAAAAGAGAGATTATCGTTAACCCTAATCTTACTCAGAACGAAGGATATTAGTAAAATAAGATAAACTGTAAAGTTCAAAGGCTGTCCTCAAAAAAGGCGGCCTTTGTTTTTAGTTTAGTACCCCAAACCCCTAAAGGGGCTTTTAAAACAACCAAAATACACCTGCTAATTTTTTTTGCTGTAGTAAAAGTGAGTCCCGCCGAGGCGCAATTGCGTCAAGAAATAAAAAACGTTAGAATTGATGGAGTTATTAATAGTAAGGCGAGCAGATTTTGGGTTAAAGGCTGAACAAAGGATTACCGTACAAGTGAGTGACACAACAATGTACCACAAAAAATCAATGCTCGTCCCGAAAAATTCTTAAGCTGACGCATATCCTTTTTATTCCTTTGGCAGTACACAAAAAGAGGCTGTCATGATAATTCATGACAGCCTCTTTAAAACCTGTAATCGATCTTAATAGTTGTAGATCATTTCATAATACTCATTGGCCATACGGTTGCTGTCAAATTGGAATTGAACATCACGCATGCCGTTTTTGATGATCTGTCTCCAGGTATCATGGTGCTCATAATACACGGGAAGAATTTCATTTTCAAGAATGCTGTACAAATGGTTCAAATCGTGCTCATCCTGCTCCTGCACACGCATGTTTTCGTAGTCTGCCTGCGGCACTACAAAACCATTGTTGCCATGATTGATAAATTCAGGTATCCAGCCGTCGTTGGTGCTAAAATTAACAGCGCCATTCATGCAAGCCGTCATACCACTGGTGCCTGAAGCCTCTCTTGGCACACGTGGATTATTGAGCCAAATATCAGCGGCCTGCTTAAGGCGTTTGCTCAAAGCAAGTTCATACCCTATCAGCACAGCTACATTTTTGTAATCTTTACTAATGTGTATTAGGTTATTGAAATCAGAAATCGCCGGATAATCGAGAGGATAAGGCTTGCCTGCCCAGATTATTTGCACCGGGTATTTAGAATCGGCAGTAAGCTTTTTAAATCTTTCAACATCTCTTGTTATCAGTTCTGCTCTTTTGTAGCCAGCAAAACGGCGTGCCCAGACAATGGTTAGTACATTAGGATCAAAAATTTTACCGGTCTGGTCTGCAACAATGTCAAAAGACCTTTTTTTCAGGTGTCTTTTACGGTCATCGAAAAGTACATCGTTGCCTTGCTCCATGTAGTTATACAACTGCTTGTCGGCCCAATACTTCCAGTTCTGCGCATTGGTAATAGATACAATGGGGCAAATATTGTCGTAGTGCTTCCACATTTCGCGGCTCACGTGCCCGTGCAGTTGCGATACGCCATTGGCTATTTTCGCGAAGCGCAGGGCAGCAAGCGAATGATTAAATAAGTCATTTTCTATGCCGGTAACTCTTCTTACATCGTCGATGCTCAAACCGCAGAAGTAGCTCATGCTGTGACAAAAGTAAATGTCGTGTTTTTCGTTGCCTGCTTCTTCGGGAGTATGCGTGGTAAAAACCAAATGTTCTTTTACCAGTTCAACACTTTTAAATTTATTGAGAAGGTAAAACGCCGCTGATACGCCATGTGCTTCGTTTAAATGATATTTATCAGGATTAAAATTCAGTTCATCGATCAGCTTGGCACCGCCGACCCCCAGCAAAATGAATTGTGCAAGTTTTGTCGATACATTCCCATCATACAACCGGTGACAGATGGTCTGCGACATGTAATCATTTTCAGGAGTGTCGGTTGATAACAGGAATAAAGGAGCGCTGTTAAAAACGGTAGGAGGGAGGTAATATGCTTTGACCCAAACAGGTGTATCGTGAATTAATATCTGGTATTTGATACCGGTATCTTCAAGGTAGCTGTACATTTTTTCCATCCACGTTACCTGCAGACTTTGATCCTGGTTGCGTGCCTGGTCGTAATACCCGTATTTCCATAAGATACCTACGCCGATCAAATTTTGCCGTAGTTCGTAAGCGCTGCGCAAATGAGAACCGGCTAAAAAGCCAAGACCGCCGCTATATATTTTTAAGGGTTGATGAATCGCAAACTCCATTGAAAAGTAAGCTACCCGCTTAGCATAGCGGTCATCAGCTTTGTAAGGAACCGAATAATTTCTAAAGTTCATAATTGTTATTTGCTTTGAAAGGGGTGCAATATAAAAGGAATATTTTAAATGGTTTTTTTGTGGCGTTATAAACCTAAACACAATAAAGTATTCCTGTTAATACCTTTGCATGGTATGCACTTTGATTTTTGTAATTTTTAATAAGGTTGTTTCAAAGCAGAATTGATTGAGAGATAAGATGCTTATTTCTTTTTTGAAGATGCTTTTGCTTCTTTCTTTTTCACAAAATTGTGATTGAAGAAACATTTGATGCCACGGTAGTTACCACAACTTCCTGTTTCCTTTACTTTCACTTCGGTGGCAGTAAAAGTAAAGTCGAGTTTACAGGGGTCGCCGTTACTGGTATAGACACCCGCTTTTTCTGAGATCATTGTGAGCATGCCTTTGAGTTCACCGGCGCAAGGTTCTTCTTCATTATCACTTTCAAAGTGTACAAAGAACAGGTATTCATTAGGCTTCTTGCCATCTCTGAGAGAGGCGAAATTTTTAGCGCCTTTAATATAATCACCGCTGTATTTATATTTTTTAGGAAATGTGTCTAACGGATTACTTGCAGAAACTTCAGCTTTTCTGTCTTCATTCGTTTCGGTAAGAACAGTGGTAAAAATGCCTACATTGTTATAAGCATAAATGATCCTGTTATAAAAAAGGTCATCTTTCACTGTCCATTCTTTGTTTATGACGATTGACAGTTTAGGATCTATTGACGCAGTAGTTACCTTTTCATCATCATCGCTGATAACTAAAGGCATGCTGGCTGTAAATTTATTTTTATCATAGACAGTCAGGTAAACGGCAGACTGGTTTTTGCTGTTGACAAGGGTTGTAAAATAAGTTTCCTTTCCCTTTTGCTCGATCTTGCCAATGGGATGTATAGTAAGTCTGCGTTCTTTGCCAAAAGGATTTTTAAAAATGCTGTCAGGAACAAATTGTGTAAAAACTGAGTAACTGATTGTGTTGGTATCTGCTGCATCAGTCATGCTTGTATCAGAAACTGAAAAAGGCAGTTTCAAAGTAGAATAAGCATCAAAAAACTCTGTTGCCTCTACATGCTGACCGCCGGAAAGCTTCTTTTTATTTTTGCATGCAAACAGCGAAATCAGTATAAACAACGCAGCCAGGTATTTCATTAGAAACTATTTAAGAAAAAATAAAATTAGGCATTCAATGCCGTTTTACTTCAGGATTTTTTATAACCGGCAGCGGTATTGTGGTAATTCCTCTCTTGCTATTCCTCAATCTGATATGTTATAAACTGCGCATGAGATAAAAAAGTGAGGAGATTTTTTTGAACCGGGCCGGGTTGCTACTATTTTACAACGTTGCGTCGCACTCTTGTACTTTTCTCCACAAGCCAAAGCATTACTAATTCTTCCCTCGATTTTAGTTCCCTTTAGGGCAATGTCATTTAGCTAAGCATGATTATCAATTGCCCTGCCTTTTAGGGCAGGGAACATGTTTAGTTTCTTTGGCTTTAGCCCGACAATTGTTTGGACTAAAGCCTGATTGCTACTCTCAACTCATCCCCCCACCTGAAGGACGGGGCAATTGATAATCTTTATCTGTAAGCAGGTTTTTGTAGCAAGGCAGTTGTGTGTTAGGATGTTTGCTTGGCTTCTTTTAAGTTTTCACGCAAAGGCGCAAGGGCGCAAAGATGATGTCTTGCTGTTGTATCTTATCTTTCCTCGCGCATTTATGTTATTGTTCCTTTGCGTCATTGCGCCTTTGCGTACAATCTTGTACTTTTCATTATTTACTCCACAAGCCCAAGCATTACTAATTCTTCCCTTGATTTTAGCTCCCTTTGCCAAGGTCATTTAATTAAGCATGATTATTAATTGCCCTGCCCTTTAGGGCAGGGAATATGTTTAGTTTCTTCAGGCTTTAGCCCAACAGTTGTTGGGCTAAAGCCTGATTACTACTCTCAACTCATCCCCGCCCTGAAGGACGAGGCAATTGATACTCTTTATGTCGAATCAGGTCTTTGTAGCAAGGCAGTTGTGTGTCAGGATGTTTGCTTAGCTTCTTTTAAGTGTTCACGCAAAGGCGCAAGGGCGCGAAGGTTATGTCTTGCTGTTGTGTTTTTTCTTTCCTGGCGTCTTTGTGTTGTTGTTGCTTTGCGCCATTGCGCCTTTGCGTGCAATCTTCTTATTATACTTCACGCCTTATCAGTTTCCTGCTAACAGGACAAGTAGTGCATTGACGGATATAAAATTTGAATTAAAACATATAACCTTATTACCTTAGTAACAGAACACATCTGCCCTAAATTAACTAACCTTATTACCTTATCTCTCCCATTTTAGAATCTTCTGATACTGCTTTATACTCATCGTATTCTTCGGCTTTTCAAAAAAACTCAATAAAGTTTATACAAGTACAAGAGTGCGACGCAACGATGTTTAATAGTAGTAATACAGCCCGGCTCATAAAATGTATTGCACATTTTATACGGCTTTAAGTATACTTTATCCATTGACAATTATAGATCGGACTACAATGCAGCCACTTGTATTTATCTAAGTCTTTTTTCAACTTTAAAAAATAATTTTTAGATTTGTCTAAATTATAATTTTGCCGGTATGAGTTTTTCGATGAGTGAAGAAAATTATATCAAATCAATATATCACCTGCAGCACGCAGACGGATTGGTTACTACAAATGAACTGGCTTATGAACTGCAGACCAAACCTGCATCGGTAACCGACATGCTGAAAAAACTGAATGCCAAAAAATTGCTCCATTACGAACGCTACCAGGGCTTTACCCTGAGTGAGGAAGGAACAAAAGTAGCATTGGGCATTGTGCGCAAACACCGGTTATGGGAGTATTTCCTCGTGCATGAGCTTGAGTTTGGATGGGATGAAGTGCATGAAATAGCAGAAGAACTGGAACACATCGGCAGCCCTGCCTTGATAGAAAAGTTAGATGCTTATTTAAGCTTTCCAAAGTTTGACCCGCATGGCGATCCTATTCCGGATGTGAACGGAAAGATGGAAGCAAGAAAGCAAATTGGTCTGACAGACCTTGACCTGAACTGCAAGGCTAAAGTGAGCGCTGTGGGCAGTCAGTCTAAAGAACTGCTTGAATTACTAAAGCATAAAAATATAGGGATAGGAACCATACTTCAGGTAACACGAAAGTTTGGTTTCGACAATTCCGTTGAAGTTAAAATCAAAAACCTTCCTTCATTTTCAATCAGCCAGCAACTGGCGCAAACTTTATTTGTAAAACCGTTATATGGCTCAGCAACGTTCGGAAGCATCGCTAAGTGAAGTGCATGGAAGCATAGATGTAACAAAGTCTCAAAAGGGGTGGAAAAGAATTTTAGCTTATTTAGGCCCCGCATATCTTGTAAGTGTAGGATATATGGATCCCGGCAACTGGGCGACTGACCTGGCCGGCGGTGCAAAGTTTGGCTACACTTTAATATGGGTTCTGCTGATGAGTAACCTGATGGCGCTGTTGCTGCAGGGTTTAAGCGCCCGGCTGGGTATTGTAAGAAGAATGGATTTGGCCCAGGCAAACCGTGAAGTTTATCCGCCGTTTATAAACTTTGCCTTATACCTTCTCGCCGAACTTGCTATTGCTGCCTGTGACCTGGCTGAAGTGCTGGGTATGGCAATAGGCATTCAGTTACTTACCGGGCTGCCATTAATCTGGGGAGTATCATTGACAGTGTTAGATACATTTCTGCTGTTTTACCTGCAACGTCTTGGTATGCGCAAAATGGAAGGCTTCATCATTTCACTTGTTGCGATCATAGGATTTTCGTTTTTAATAGAAATGATTTTTGCAAAGCCCCACCTGGGCGAGGTTATCAAAGGTTTTATACCCTCCATCCCAAACAGTGAAGCTTTGTACATTGCTATTGGTATAATTGGGGCAACCGTAATGCCGCACAATTTATACCTGCACTCTGCGCTGGTACAAACAAGAAAAATTGGTCACTCAAAACCGGCTATCAGGCAAGCATTAAGGTATAACAGGGTAGACAGTACTATTGCTTTGAATGCAGCGTTTTTTGTAAATGCTGCTATCCTCATTCTGGCCGCGGCAGTTTTTTATAAATCCGGTAATACGGGTATAGCAGAGTTAAAGGAAGCGCACCGGATGCTTGCTCCTTTATTAGGAAACAAGATAGCCCCGGCATTATTCGCTATTGCATTGATTGCTGCCGGTCAAAGTTCTACCATTACCGGCACCATTGCAGGGCAAATAGTGATGGAAGGCTATCTCAATCTTCGTATCAACCCTATGATCAGAAGACTGATCACCCGAATGCTTGCAATCATTCCTGCGTTTTTTTGTATTCTTTATTTTGGTGAAGAGAAGGTGGACAGACTGCTTATATTGAGCCAGGTTGTTTTAAGCGTGCAGTTAGGGTTTGCGGTTATTCCGCTCATACACTTTGTAAGCGATAAAACAACAATGGGAGATTTTGTTATTAAATGGCCTGTAAAGCTTCTTGCGTGGGTGATTGCCGCTATCCTTGTGTATTTGAATGTAAGGATGGTGGTAAATGAGATAAACACTGCTTTCTCTTCTCATATTAGTGTTTGGTGGCTGATACTGATCATAGTTGCTTTTTTCGCCTTTATCATCCTGTTTATAATAATGACCCTTTTGCCATTGGTAAAAAAGCAAAAGAAGACTGATCTGGCGCGCCTGCATGTAGATGCAGCAGTGTTACAAAAGTTTACCATTCCCGAATTGCATTGTATTGCAGTTGCCCTTGACTTTAGTAAAAACGATGAAAACCTGATCGCAAATGCCTTGTCGCAGGGAAATAAAACAACTAAATTTTTGCTGCTGCATATTGTAGAAAGTCCTTCTGCCAGGGCTTTTGGCGCAGCCTCAGATGATCTTGAAACAAGAAAAGACAGGCAGCATCTGCAATCGTATGTAGAGCAATTGCAAAACAAAGGATTTATTGTTGAAGGAGTATTAGGTTACCAGAGCAGAACAAAAGAAATTGTAAGAATTGTGAAAGAAGCAAACGCAGATATGCTGGTAATGGGAGCCCATTTTCATACCGGGATAATGGATTATTTATACGGTGAAACGGTTGACAAAGTAAGGCATCAGTTGAGAATACCGGTACTGATTGTGAGTTAGATGGGGGAGTAGTCAGTAGTTGGTAGTGAGTAGTCAGTAGTCAGTAGTGAGTAGTCAGTAGGGAGTTTTTATTGAGCATTGAATATTGAAAATTGAGCATTGAGCATTTGACTTTTAATGCTCAATAACAAATGTTTCAATAATTAATATTCAATTATAAAATCCCTTAACTAAATGGCATTGCCCTAAATCCCCCAAAGGGGGACTGCTATCTCCCTTTAGGGCGGGGGGTTTATCTTATCAAAACCACTGTTCCTTTTTTAAAGACAGGTCTGCCAAGATAATTTGTTCCCGCAGCCACAAATATATATGTTCCGGTTGCCTGTTCTTTTCCGCCAAAAGTTCCATCCCATCCTTCCCCGATAGTACTTGTGCTGTACATCATTTGACCCCAGCGGTTGTATACTTTAAAATATTCAAATGCTTTCAAACCAACAGGAATGGGTTTTAAAATATCATTCTTGCCATCGGCGTTAGGAGTAAATGCAGTTGGGATAAATATGTCAGGGTCTGTTTTAAAGACCTGCACTTTTACATCGTCATTTGCAAAACACCCTGCTTCATCACTAACCCTTACTGTGTAGGTAACAACATCATACGAAGCGCCTAAAGTAACAACGGGGTCGGATATAGCAGGGTTATTCATACCAGTTGAAGGTGTCCATAAAAAGCTAACTCCACCTGACGCGTTTAGCTGCAGGGGCTGGTTAGCGACAATAGAGGTATCGTTGCCGGCAAAGGCATTGATGCGCGGAGAAACATTTACTATTACTGTATCCCTGAATGGTTTGGGGCAGCCGATGGTGTCATATACCGTAAGAATATATGCAGTGGTTAAAGTAGGGAATGCTACCGGGGTTAGTGTGCCCGCATTGATAAGCGAACCTGAAGGTGTCCATGTAAACGATGATCCCGTGATGCTTCCCAGCAGGGGTGTTTGCTTGCCAAAGCAGATGATTGCGTCAGGACCGGCATTCGCTTTGGGATAGGGCACAACAGCTACTGTAATGGCATCTTTAGCCTGGCATTTACCAAGATTAGCAGTAACATAATAAGTGGTAGTTACATCCGGTTTGGCGACAGCATTTTCAATGTTGGGATTGCCTGATATTTCAGATGCAGGTGTCCATTGGTACTGCAGGCCAAAACTAACAGGATTTAAGACAATAGAGTCGGTACGGCAAATGGTTGTATCTGCTCCGGCATTTACGGTAATAAAATCAAGCACATTCACTTTTATTGAATCGCTTGCGATACACCCCTTTTCATTAAGCGTAACTATGTAGGTTGTTGTGTTTTTAGGATAAACAAGTGGATTGGCTGAGTCGGCGTTGATGATATTATAAGCAGGTTTCCACGAAAAGATTCCAGACCCTGCTGCTTGTAACAAAAGAGTATCTATACTGCAGATCAAGGTATCTTTAAAAGGTAAAGTCAGTGCAGGGAAATCATTGACGGGAATTGGTTTTGAAAGAGTATCAATACAACCTTTAGTGTCTGATACAATCAAGCTCGCCGTTCTGACACCCGATGAAGGATATTGATACACCGGATTTTTTAAAGTGGAAATATCTGCTGATGAAGCGGCATCACCAAAATCCCACTTCCATGAATTGACAACACCATAGCGGGAAGTGGTCTTGTCGAAAAACTGAAAAGGAGACAAAAAACAACTGCCGGTAAAAGCAAAATCCGCAACAAATCCCGGATAAACATTTACGGTCGAAGTTGTAGAATCTATACAGCCTGCAGAACTTTGCACCTTTAGTTTCAGCACAAAAAGCCCGGTATCGGAGTAAGTATGGGTAGGAAGCGGATCTGCGGAGGTATCCTTTACACCCGTAGCCGGATCTCCAAAATTCCAGTAATAGGAAACTATGTTAGAAGCAACAGATTCATTTGCAAAAGTAAAAGTTGCACTGTCACAAAGCTGGTAACCCGGTTGCCTTAGGTCTGCTGCTGCCAAAGTACAGGATGCAACAGTAATGTGTATCTCTTTTTTTGTATCGCCGATCTTTACCCCACCCCTGAATTCTGATACGCATACAGCCACTACATAATCGCCGGTTGCAGCAGGCGCCGTGCCGCTGATTAAACCTGTTTTAGAGTTTACAGCAACAGTAGGTCCCATAGGCAACTCTCCACTGTACGAACCGGCGTAAGGAACAGACTCATAAGGAGGATTGGAAGGAGGATCGGGACGTGCCTGGTTAGGACCAGAACCACCACCCACCAAACCGGGACAAAACGTATACACCAAAGAGTCGCCATCAGCATCGGTGGCGCTGAAATCGAAAGTAAAATTGCCATTATAACAAACAGCCACTGTATCTTTTTGTGCAAACACAGGGCTGTTATTATTCGCATAATCTTGTCCGTTTATAACTCCGGGAATGGTGGTCGTATAACTCACTCCTATTGAGCTTGATCCCACAATATTTACAATACCTGCTACCCGGCAGCAGCGCTGTACCGCCAATGTATATCCCGCAGGGTCTGCCGGAAGATCAACCGTGGTGATATACCTGTCGATACGGTAGCATACTTCGGGCGGTGAAGAAATACATGAATTGAAAGACGTTTTATTTAAAATATCAGTTCCCGACAAAGTAACTGTTGTGTCTTTGTACAATTTATTGTTACTATTTGTAAAAATGCCCAGGTATACATCGGGATCAATTTGTTGCTGCGTTGAATGGCAGTTTAGATACTGCTTTACAGTTATCCGGTATTTGATTGTACCGGGAGAAGAACCAAGCCCGAGATATTCATAATAAACCCATCCTCCTTTTAAATGAGCCCCGTAGGAAAACAAAAAAGGTATAAGGCACAATAATAAAATAAGAGTCTTTTTCATTAGCTACTAATCACTCAGCTCGGGCGGCAGGGTTTAATAAAGTTATGTCTTGCTTACAAAGGTGAATGTACGAAAGGTTGACTAAATTCATCTTTGTAAGGTTGTCATAATAATCTGTTAATTGAAAAAAAATTCTACTGTGCAAGGCATAAAAAAGTAAGTAAAATCTTTTTTGAGCCGGGCTAAATTGCTACTATGAGTCATTGTTGCGTCGCACACTTGTACTTTTCATTCTTTATTCAACAAGCCATCATCAAAACGTCCTTCCCCTTTTGGGAAGTTAGAGGGGGCTGGATTTTTATCCTTAAGATATTTTGTGTATCACCTTAAAACAAACCGACGATATGAGCAAACCGATAAACAATCCTGAAATAGATGCAACACCAATATTCCTTACTTCAGTTGAGTAAGCGGAGCGAATGATGAGCACAACCAAAACCGTTAGCAAGGTTAAAAACCAAAAAAAGAATTTATCCTGCTTTACAACAGTTTCTTTAGGCAGTCTCCAAACTATAAAAGCAATTACTGCCGCTCCGATCACGCTGTTTGCATCCCAAAAGAACGGGTAAAGTTCCATAGGTTCCTCTACCAGACCTGCACTCCGATGCGTTAATTTGTCCCAGAATAAATGAGAAGTAATGCCTATTAGCAAAGAAGTGAAGATGATTAAATATTTCTGGGCAGAGTAAGTTCTTCTCTTCGCAATTTTAAATCTTACAAACCTGCGTTTCAAAAAACCAGGAAGATGATCTATCAGTTCATCTTTTACCAATGCAGTATATACATAGAATAAAATAATTGAGACAGGTAAATCAAACCAAAAAATACCTAACCAGGTATGACTGTAAATACTATGTTGTTCAAAATTTGCGAAGTATTCAAAATCAGGTGTTATGCTTCCAATAGTTAAAGCAGTAACAGAGAACCTGTATTTATCAATAAAGGTAAGAGGTAAAACAGCGGCTGGATGTGAAAATGTAAAGGGCACTTCTTACAATGATTTTATTAATAAAAAGGATGAATGCAAATGTGAAACTTTATGCTGACAGATGTTCTCACTTTATGCTTTTATTCTGTTTCATTTTTCGCAGGGTCATTGTGCTTGCTGAAAAATTGAACAAATCGTATAAGTGTGATCCTTTTCTTTCCTTCCACTGGAAGAAAAGAAAAGGACAAATCCATGATTGCAACAATGATTCATAGTAGTAATACAGTTGGGCTCAAAAAAATCATTGCATGTTCTTATGCGGCCAGCAGTATAATATTCAATTGCTTTTAAAAGTTAAACGCTGCTTCCAATTTTTTACCATAGCATTAAACGTCGCCAAAAGACCTATCTTTCCTTTATTGGGAAAAAATCCCCTTTTGAGACAATAAGTAAAATAATTAATCGTTTTTAGGTAGTAGAAACCCACTTGGCAGGTTTGCAGTTGTAGTATTAATACGATTCTTCCTCTTAAAAAATATTTACAGCAAAAGAAGTAGAGAATATTTTTTTATTTTTTTATTTAGTATTTAATATACTTAGCCCGTGTGACTGAGGAGGCGAAGCTATGAAGAACACCATTTTTAAATCAATAAGAATTTGCAGAGTTAATAATCCTGGTATTATTAGCGGCTTTCTTATCTTATTACAGTTTTTGTTGTCTTGCAACAGCGAAAAGAAAATGGCAGAACTGATTTATTTTAATGAGCAGGGAGACTCAGCCCTGGCAAAAGCCGTGCAGAATGTTGAACCGGTCATACAGCCGGGAGACAGGTTAAGTATTGTGGTAAGTGCTTCCAATCCTGTATCTGCTGCTCCATATAATTTAGGTTCTTCTTCTTCAACTGCTGCGCCGGCATCATCATCAGCAGGAGGAGGAGGTTATGTGGTAGAAGCAGACGGCACCGTTCATTTACCCGGATTAGGTAAAGTACAGGTTTCGGGAATGAAAAGAAAGCAAGTGGTAGATTATTTGTCTAACCTGCTTACCAAATTTATAACTGATCCTATCGTAACAGTTGACATTTTAAATTTCAAGATCACTGTTTTAGGCGAGGTAAACCACCAGGGAACATTTACTATTCCTGACGGAAAGGTGACTATAATTGATGCAATAGGTTTAGCAGGCGACTTACCCCTGACTGCACACAGGGATAACATAACAGTTATACGTGAAAAGAACGGTGGCAGGGAATTTGGTAAAGTAAATCTGCTCTCAAAAAATGTATTTGCCTCTCCTTATTTTGTTTTACAACAAAATGATATAGTGTATGTAGAAATGACCAAAGCTAAAGTTGGTGAAGGTGGCCAGACACTGGCAAAAAATATTTCAATAATCACCTCGGTCATTTCGGTACTGACTACGATTACCCTCTTGTTAACAAACGCATTTAAAAAATAGTATTCTCTAATGGCTGAGGACAGTGCAGTAAGTGTTTTAAAAAAAGAAGATAATAAGTTTAAGCTAACTTCTAAGGAGCTAATATTTAAGTATTTAATTTACCTGCCGTTATTTATTGTTTCGACAGTTCTGTGCTTATCTGTTGCTTATTTTTATCTGCGTTACCAGATACCCTATTACAGTTCAGGCATTTCTTTACTTATCAGAGATGAAAAAAATTCCAGAGGAAGCAGTAATGCCGATGCTTTGGATGAAATTGTTATTTTCAAACCGAAAACCAATCTCGCTAACGAGATCGAAATATTAAAATCGGCTACTTTGATGGAAAGGGTAGTACGCGATCTGCATTTGAATACCCAATACAGAATAGAAGGAAATTTAAAGCTTACTGAAATATACAATAATCAACCTTTCACTTACGAGATTATATCGCAGAAAGATACAACTGCCGGTTATGGTATTACATTACAGTTTGATAGCAGGCAGGAGTTCCAGGTTTTGGGATTAAACAAACAATGGTACAAATCGGGTGATACTGTGCACGGCTACCAGGGAGACTTTATAATAAACATGCCGGTAGGGAGTGGAGTAAATCCTGAGTATAAATACATTGTGCAATGGCAGCCTCCTTTTCAAACGGCCTCAGGTTTAGCCGGGGGATTAAATGTCCGACAGTTGAATGCACAAGCCAGTATTTTGCGGATAGATTTAACTTCAGAAATTCCACAGAAGGGGGTTGACATTTTAAATGGTGTAGTAAAAGCTTATAATAATGCTTCAGTAGAAAATAAAAACCGGGTTATAGACAATACGGTCAAATTTATTGATGGAAGGTTAATTCTTTTGACTTCTGAACTGGGAAAGGTAGAGCAGGGACTACAGGACTTCAGGCAGAAAAACCAAATAATAGATATTCAGACACAAGGGCAAACCCAATATGAAAATTTAAAAACGACTGAAGACAAGCTCAACGATGCAGAAGTGCAGCTAAGAGTAATGGACATGATTTATTCATATATCGCTAATCCTTCCAAAAAGTTTAGCCTGGTTCCTTCATCACTGGGTATTGAAGATCCTACTTTACAAAACCTCATAAATAGTTATAACCAGTTTCAGTTAGATCGGGATGAGAAATTGAAAGGGATGCCTGCTGCTAATCCTGCAATACAACTATTAGAAAGCCAGATAGAAAATGTACGGGTAAGCATTCTTGAAAATTTATCTAATATTAAAAGACCGGTTGAGGCACTAAGAAAAAATCTGCTGACTGAATATAACAGTTTAAAATCAGATGTACATTCTGTTCCCGCAAAAGAGAGAGAGCTGCTTGAGATTGCCCGCCAGCAGGGGATAAAAGAAAAACTATACCTGTTTTTGCTGCAGAAGCGCGAAGAGTCTGCTATTACAATGGCTTCAAGTACTTCAAACGCTTCATCAATAGATCCTGCCTCATCTTCATGGTCGCCCGTTAGTCCCGACAGAAGCGGAACTTTCCGTACCGCGTTTATCATTGGCGTATTGATACCGATTGGCTTTATCTATCTCAAAGATATTTTAAACGACAAAATCACCAGCAGAACCGATATTTTAAAAGTCACAGACATGCCGATAATAGGGGAAGTCGTACACCATAAAATGGCTGACCGCGAGATGGTAATTGGCGTTAAAGACAGAAGTATTATTTCAGAACAATTCAGAATGTCGCGGACAAATCTTCAATTCTTTATCCGTGATGCAAGTAATCCTGTTCTTCTTATCACTTCCTCTATGGCAGGTGAAGGAAAGACATTTACTTCTATGAACCTCGGTGCAGTATGGGCGGTTGCCAATAAAAAAACGGTCATACTTGAGCTTGATCTGCGGAAACCCAAAATTTCGAAAGCTTTGGGTCTTCTCGATAGAAAAGGGATTAGTAACTATATTGTAAATGATGTGCAAAAAGAAGATTTGCCGGTATTGGTTCAAAATACAAAGAACCTTTACGTTGTACCTGCAGGGCCTGTTCCGCCAAACCCTTCAGAGTTATTGCTCGACGAAAAGATTGCAGAGTTATTTACTTATCTCAAAGCAAATTTCGATATTATAATAATTGATTCTGCTCCGGTTGGTCTTGTAAGTGATGCAAAAGTACTAAGCCGTTATGCAGATGCTACTGTTTTTATTGTGCGTCAAAGGTACACACCCAAAAAGCGGTTAGATATTGTAAATGAAATTTACCTTACAAAAGCTTTTCCTAATGTAAGCCTGCTGGTAAATGATGTAAAGATAGGCGGTACTAACTCTTACTATGGTTATGGCTACGGCTATGGTTATGGCTACGGCTACAATTATAATCTTTCATACAACTACGGCTACTCAGAAAATACCAAAAAAAGCAGGTGGAGCAAGATTAAAGGTATTTTTAAAAAGTAGATATTGAGGGCAATGCCATTATACTACTTAAGAGATAAAAAAGTGAGTAGAAGTTTTTATGAACCAAGACCGCATTATTACTATGAGTCAATCGTTGCGTCGCACTCGTGTACTTTTTGTTCTTTGTTCGACAAGCCAAAGAGTCACTAATTTATCCCTTGACGACTATAATATACTGCACGCTTGATAAGATTTCCGAAAATGGAACAGGTAGTGCATTGCTGAATAATGAACAAAAGTAAAAGTGTGATCCTTTTCTTTCCTTCCACTGGAAGAAAAGAAAACGACAAATCCATGATTGCAACGATGTAAATAGTAGTAATACAGCGCGGCTCCAAAAATCTTTGCACATTTTTATGCGGCGAGCAGTATAATAACACTATAGTGCCAAACTTAAAAAAAGCGTTCACACTCCTATTTTTTTGCGAACGGTTTCATCCCCGAATTTTAATAATATACTATAGACTGTGTGCAGAATAGCAGGGATATTTGATCCCGCTTCCTTCAATCTTGTTCAAGACATTACAGTAATGAGAGATTCTATGAAGCATGGTGGCCGGGACGGCGAGGGAATATTTATAGACGATAGATTACCTCTTGCTTTTGGTCATCGCAGGCTGTCATTGCTTGATCTTTCAGAAGCAGGCCATCAGCCAATGAGCGACCTCAACGGAATGTTGCAGATCATATTTAATGGCGAGATATACAACTTTCAGGAACTTAAGAATCAGCTCACGCCTCTCGGGCATATCTTTAAAACAACCTGCGATACAGAGGTTATTTTAAAAGCATACATCCAATGGGGGAAAGATTGCTTTTCTAAGTTTAACGGCATGTTTGCGCTTGCCATTTTTGATAAGCGCTCATCTCAGTTATTGCTTGCACGGGATCATGCAGGTATAAAGCCTTTGTACTATAACATCGGTCGCGATAAATTATTTTTCGCCTCAGAGATAAGAGCGTTTACTGCTGTAAATCCGTTGTGGAAGGAGAATGAAAAATGGAAAATTCATTTTCTTACTTTCGGTTATTTGCCCGAGCCGGTAACAACGCTTCAAAATGTATTTACTTTGAAAAAGGGAACCATTGCTGTCATAGATCTACCATCTTTAACGTTGCGTGAAGAAGAATTTTCAAAGTTTATATTTCAGAGCATCATCAAATCTTTACCTGAAGCAGTTAATGAAGTCAGAGAAAAACTAATAGCCGCCGTAGACAGGCATTTAATATCAGATGCGCCGATCGGCCTTTTTCTAAGCGGGGGATTAGACTCAAGTTTACTTACTCTTTTAGCGCATAAAACTTTACACGATAACCTTCACACCATTTCTATTGTTTTTGAAGACAAGAAATTTTCTGAAGAAAGATACCAGCAACTTGTAATAAATAAAACAGGTGCAAAACACACAGCCTGCCTGGTAAAGGAAGAAGAGTTTTCGCAATGTTTACCTGATATATTAAAGGCAATGGATCAGCCAAGCGTAGATGGAATAAATGCTTATTTTATTTGTAAATATGCCCATAAGTTTGGTTTAAAAGCTGTATTGAACGGCATAGGCGCAGATGAGTTATTCGGAGGTTATAATGCTTTTTACCGTACACGCAGAGCAGGATTTTTAAAAACATTGCCGTCATTCGTAATAGGCTTAACAGAAAATTTTGCCGAGCATCGAAAAAAGAAGCTTTCTTTTTTAAAGCGCAAAGATTTTTTAGGCGATTATCTTTTTAACCGTGGATTGTATACTCCGCAGGAAACGGCATCTATTCTTTCATGTTCTGTGCACGATGTTGACAATGCAATGCGCGAAATAAATGTTGCTGCTGCAGAAACAATTAAAAACCGCAGGGATGCTATAAGCTGGGGCGATCAGAATATTTACATGCAAAGCCAGCTACTAAAAGACGCAGACTGCATGAGCATGTGGCATAGTCTCGAAGTAAGAGTGCCTTTTTTGGATAAGGAACTGATGCAAACAGTCCACTCTATAGCACCTTCTGTCAAGTACAACCTTTTTGAAAAAAAGCATTTGCTCCTGAAGGCATTTAAAGACGTTTTACCCGCTGAGATTTACCAGCGCAAAAAGCAGGGATTTGTTTTTCCCTTTGAAAAGTGGATCATTCCGGTTCAGTCTACCTTGCAGAGAACAGATCATTTTAGGGAAAAGCTAAAGCAGTTAAAATCGGGGCACCTGCAATGGATACATTACTGGGCTTACATGTTAGCCATTGAAAGAAACACGCTCAGGTACTACAATAAGCCATTAAAAAAAGTTCTTTTTTTAAATCTCAGTGCATTTTACTTTACAGGCGGCATAGAGAAATTTAACAGGGCTTTTCTAAAGGCGCTGTCAGAACTGGAGGTGGCGGGTAAACTGATAGCTGATTGCTTATCTGCTCACGATCACAGTGTTGACGAACGTTATTTTAATCCAAGACACTATCGCAGTTTCAAGGGCAACCGTATAAAATTTGTGCTGGCTGCATGGAAGGAGGCCGAAAACTATGACACAATTATTTTGGGTCATATCAACCTGTCTGCAGCAGCATGGGGAATAAAAAAAATGTTTCCCGGTAAAAAAATGATATTGATTGCACATGGTATAGAAGTTTGGAAAAAGCGAAGCGGAATAAAAAAATCCGTTCTGAACAGCATAGATAAAATATTGGCAGTGAGTGCGTATACTAAAGAAGCAATCGTAAATGCACATAAAATTCATTCCGAAAAAATAGTTGTTTTCCATAACACAATTGATCCGTTCTTCTCCTATCCAAAGGAATTTAAAAAGCCTGAATACCTGATGAAACGTTATTCGATGAGTGCCGATAATCTTGTAATCTTTACCCTCACACGGTTATCAGAACGCGAGAAGTATAAGGGATACGACAAGGTAATAGAGATACTGCCCGGATTAAGAAAAACGTTTCCAAATTTTAAATACATTCTTTCGGGTAAAGGAGACGAAGGCGAGAATAAAAGGATTGCTGATTTAACAGAAGCGCATAATTTATCAGAAAATGTATTGCTTACCGGTTTTATAAAAGACGAAGAATTGGTTGATCATTTTTTACTGGCAGATGCATTCATTATGCCGAGTAAGAAAGAAGGTTTTGGTATCGTGTTTATAGAAGCAATGGCCTGCGGACTTCCCGTAATAGCCGGTAACAAAGATGGAAGCGTAGATGCTTTGCAGCAGGGAGAGTTAGGGCTGCTTATAAACCCCGATAGTAAAGCAGACATTTTGCAGGGCTTGGTAACAACGCTAAAATGTAAAACAGCAAACAGCCCCCGCAAAAAAGAGCTTCAGCAGAAGGTAAAGCACATCTTTGGATTTGAAAAGTATAAGAATAACCTTGAAAAAATATTAGTATAAATAAGGTGAGTAACAGTATAGTAAAAGAACAGGAAGCAGATGCAGGTTGGGATATTATAATAGAGCCTAAAGCCAGCCTTCTTGATTTAAAGCTGAAAGATGTATGGAGTTACAAAGACTTACTTTTTCTTTTTGCAAAGCGTGATATTACCGCTCAATACAAACAAACCATTCTGGGTCCACTGTGGCATTTCATACAACCCATTTTTACTACACTTGTTTTTGTAATGGTGTTTGGTAAAATTGCCAATATTCCAACTGACGGGATAGAGCCTAAATTTTTATTTTACATGGCAGGCATAACTATTTGGAATTATTTTTCTTCCTGCCTTAATGCAACTTCAGGAACATTTGTAGCCAATGCAGGCATTTTTGGAAAGGTTTATTTCCCGCGTCTGGTTATCCCGTTAAGTAGTGTTATGAGTAACATGGTAAAGTTTGGAATACAGTTCTTTCTGCTAATTGTGGTGATGGCTTATTTTGGTATAAGATCCGGCAGCTTTTATTTTGGTGCAAGCTGGTTGTTAGTTCCTCTTTTGGTTCTTATGATGGCTGCTTTGGGTCTTGGCCTAGGTATTATCATTTCGTCTCTTACCACTAAGTACCGCGATTTTACAGTGCTAATAGGCTTCGCCGTACAATTGCTTATGTATGCCACTCCCATCGCATATCCTTTATCGTATTTAAAAGATAAAAGCTTTATAAATATCATCGCATACAATCCATTAACACCTATTGTAGAAGCCTTTCGCTTTTCACTATTTGGTAAGGGAAGTTTAGATGCAATGCATTTATTGTATAGCGGCGGATTTATAATAATTGTATTATTTATCGGACTGCTAATTTTTAGTAAGGTCGAAAGGACATTTATGGATACTGTATAAAGTGAGTTGACGGTTGTCAGTTGACGGTTGTCAATTGCTAACTATCTGTTTGTACTTATTACTAGAAGCTTATCTGTCATCCGTCATCTGTCAACCATCATCTTTTTCATACTTCAAATTCTCAAAACTTTAATGTCAATAGTTATAAAAGTAGAAAACCTTAGCAAGCAATACCGGCTGGGACAGGTGGGCACCGGTTCGTTATCGCATGATTTAAACAGGTTCTGGCACCAGGTCCGGGGAAAGGAAGATCCATATTTAAAAATTGGCGAAGAAAATGACAGAAGTATCAAAGGCACCAGCGAATATGTTTGGGCTTTAAAAGACTTGAATTTTGAAGTGAAGCAAGGTGAAGTTCTTGGTATTATAGGTAGAAATGGTGCGGGGAAAAGTACTTTACTAAAAATACTTAGCCGTACCACAACACCTACAACCGGCAAAGTAAAAATAAAAGGTCGCGTTGCTTCTCTGCTTGAAGTAGGAACCGGGTTTCACCCCGAATTAAGCGGCAGGGAAAATATTTTTTTAAACGGCGCCATTCTCGGAATGACTAAGCAGGAAATAAAAAGCAAGTTTGATGAAATAGTAGACTTTTCAGGAGTGGAGCGATACATAGACACGCCTGTAAAACGTTATAGCAGTGGAATGTATGTACGACTGGCGTTTGGCGTAGCTGCACATCTGGAACCGGAAATATTAATCGTGGATGAAGTACTGGCTGTAGGTGATGCCGAGTTTCAAAAGAAGGCCTTGGGCAAAATGAAAGATGTAAGCAACAAGCAGGGGAGAACAGTATTGTTTGTAAGTCATAATATCACAGCTATTCAAAACTTATGTGCGTCCGGGTTAATTTTAAAAAATGGACAAGTTTTGGAAGGCGGCCTTATTGAAAATGTTATAAAGACGTACATAAATTCAGGCCAACAAAGTAACTTAAGATACAGCCGTCGGTGGGGAAACAAAAAAGCAGAATTTTTAGAATATAAGCTTGCCGACTCAACTAGTAATGAACGAATGGAGTTTTTTATGGGAGACAGCGTTTATATTTTTTTTAAAATTCGTTTCAATGAAACAATAAAAAATGCTGATATTGGTATCAATGTCAAGAATAACTTAGGAGAACTTGTAACACACGTAACCAATTTAGATAAGGACTTTCCAATATCCGGAGATCAAAACGACATTCATGATTATGTTATTGAATTGACAGATATTTACTTTTCACCCCAGTTGTATTCCATTGATATGGCCATCTTGTCGGGAAATGAACATTTGGACATAATAGAAGATGTTCTTTCTTTTTCCGTAATAGAAGGAAAAAGAATTAAAAGAGGACACTTTCCGTCTCACATTAAAGTATTTGTACACTCAAAGTGGCAAAGGATACAGTAATTGAGTTTTATAATTTAACCCTTTAAAAAAATGATCAACGCCGGTTACCTTATTTCTTATGATTATGAATATGTTTTCCTGTCTTTAAAACAGGTGTATGATTATGTAGACAAGATTTACTTAGCTATAGATATCAATCGGAAAACATGGGTAGGCAACACATTTGTGATAGCAGAGTCCTTTTTCTTGCAAATAAAAGCTGTTGACACATTAAATAAAATTTGTATTTATGAAGAAGACTTTTACATTCCAGCTAACACGCCAATGCAAAATGAAACACGTGAAAGAGTGATGTTAGCTGAAAAAATGGGCGTAGGATGGTGTATGCAATTAGATGCTGATGAGTATGTTTTGAACTTCGACCAGGTTGCACAATATTTAAACAATAACAAGTTTCTTCTAAGGAATATAAAAAGAACTCCGGCTTTATTTCAGGGATCATTGATTACTATATTTAAAATTCTGAAAGACGGAATTTTATATATTGAGAATGACGAAAGGTTCAATTTTATTACCAATACACCTGAGTTTACCGCGGCAAGAAACAACACAAATATTACCCCTCACTTTACTAACATAAAAATTATACATCAGTCGTGGGCCAGAACACCGGAAGATGTACTTTTAAAAATTAAGAATTGGGGACATAGAAATGATTTTGACACAGCAAAGTTTTACGAGTTCTGGGAAAAGTTAAATAGTACCAATTACAAGGATTTCAAAAATTTTCATCCCCTGGTTCCAACCTTTTGGAACGAGTTCAAATTTAGTCCTCATAAAAATGTAGAAAAATTTGTAGAAGAATACAATGCAAAGAAGATCCAGCAGATAATTGATTTCCCTATAAATCAAAAGATTGGGATGAGACTTAAAGCCGGTTTCTTTTAATAAGTTATAAACTGGCAGCGACAAGTATTTAAATTAATATGCTGAAATGTGAGTAGTCAAAAAAAATCTCTTGCTATTGTTATTCCTGCTTTTAAGGAAAAATTTTTTGACCAGGCTTTGCACTCCATTGCATCACAAACAAATCAAAACTTTATACTTTACATCGGTGATGACAATAGTCCCGATGAATTATATCCAATAGTTGAAAAATACGTAGCTCAGGTCGACATTGTTTACAAAAAGTTTGAAGAAAATCTTGGAAGTATTTCGGTAGTAGAACATTGGAAGCGATGCCTTTCAATGGCAAAATCCGAGGAGTGGATTTGGTTATTTAGTGATGATGATATAATGAGTAAGGATTGTGTGGAGTTGTTTTATAAAGCGGTTCAAGAAACTTCAGCACTATATGATGTGTATCGGTTTAACTGCTTTATCATTAATCAGGTTGGTAATGCCATTACAAATAATTCACAATACCCTAAAATTCAAACTTCTTATCAATTTCTGATTTCACGGTTAACCTACCAGTATCACAGTTATATTGTAAATTGTATATTCTCGAGAAATGTGTACGAAAAATACAATGGTTTTATAGACATTACTGCTGCCTGGGGTAGCGATGACGCAACATGGGTTTTATTCGGGCAAGAAAAGGGTATTTACACGTTAGATAATGGCTTGATAAAATGGAGAGAGTCGTCATTTAATATATCAGGAAATAAAACTAATCTCGTCAACCAGCGAAGGAAATATAGGGGAATAGAACAGTTTATTGAGTGGATTTACAAATGGGCTCAGCAAAACAAAATGAAACTCGATCATAAAGCAGTAATGAATTGGTATTTCGTGATGTTAAAATCTATTGGCTACAACCAACGGTTTTGGCCTTATGTAAAAGGGGCGCCGTTTCGAAAATTCTTTTTTAGCAAAAGTCTGATCTATCAATACAAACTATTGAATCAAGACTTTAAAATATTTAAATGAACCTTTTGATAATAACACATCTTGTTCCTTATCCATTAACAGATGGTGGTAGAGTTTCACAATTTGCTCTGATAGATTATCTGAGAACTAGGTGTTCGATTACCCTATTGGTTTTTGCTTATTCTGCCGCTGACGAGGCAGCAGTTTCAATTCTTAAAAAAGAATGGCAAGATGTCATTTTCGAAGTTATATCAATGCAGTCACCAGTTCTTGTTCGTAAGAGACGAACCGTTAGAAGCGTATTACAATCTGGGTCTAAAGCAGCGTTATATAAAGCAACCATAGCGCATGATAGATTATTTTCCTCCAACCAAAATAAAGTACAGGAAGGGGTAGAAGTTAAGTTTGAAAATTTGTTAAGTCTGGCTGATTTTGTAAAGCCCAGAGAGAAAAAAGTAGTTGATCAGGTAGCCGCGGTAGTGGAAAAAAGCAAGCCAGATCTGGTGCAAATTGAGTTTGTGTATCTTCTTGATTTGTCTTTATGCATTTCAAAAAATATAAAAAAAATATTTATTCACCACGAATTGAGATTTAAGCGAATTGAAACTGAACTTATAGCGGCAAATAATGAGATTGGTAGTTATGGAAACTACTTGTTGAAATTTTGCGAGGCAGTCGAAATAGAGTTACTAAGAAATTTCGATGCCGTTTTCACTTTGAGCGAAAACGACAAGGACTTGTTGTTGCAGAAGTTGCCGGAGAAGAAAATTTTTTCATCCCCGTTTCCTATTTTGGACAGTAAAATAGTGCCGATAAAAAAAGAATATTTATTGGTAAGCAAATTAGTGTTTGTTGGAGCTGAATTTCACACACCAAATAAGGACGCAGTGGAGTGGTATATAGAAAGTATAGGGAAAGCGATATTTCAAAAACAAGGTTT
>CAXUMK010000037.1:0-18514 GCA_964251885.1 uncultured Segetibacter sp.
GGAGAGAATAACAATGAGAACCGTAGGTTCGGCAAATATCCTGCTGTTGTAATTTAATGTCAACGGGGGCAAGGTATAGAAGAGGCATAGCCTCGCCTCATATTGTAACAACGGATTTCAATCGGTTGATAAAAAAGGAGAGAATAACAATGAGAACCGTAGGTTCGGCAAATATCCTGCTGTTGTAATTTTAATGTCAGCAGGGCAAGGTATTGAAGAGGTATAGCCTCGCCTCATATTGTAACAACAGATTTCAATCCGTTGATAAGAACCGTAGGTTCGTCACGTATCTTCAACTTTTAAAGAAGTTTGCAATTGAGTATGATGTGGAGTATCTTTTTCACAAGCTTACTTTTGAGCCTTTGCTGTTATAAAATTCTGTCATGAATAAATTTTACCTTTTACCGGTATGTCTTTGCTGTGTTCTGACCTTGTATGCGCAGCAGCCTATGCCTGCACCTTTTATCATTACGGCCGATACCTTAGATTACCAGGTTTTGGATAATACCTACTGGCAGGTACTGGAAGACAGGGAAGGTAAATGGAACATAAACGACGTAAGCAGTTCTGTAACTTCAGGAGGTTTCCATGAAAATTCGGCTAATTATAAAAAACCTGCTTACCCGGTAAATATTTACTGGATACGCTTTACTCTTACAAATCATTTACAGCACCTGGTGAATATAATTGTACAGCAAAAAAGCACCTATACCGATGTTTACTTTTCAGCAGGCAGCGGCAGATGGATACATAAAAAGACAGGAAACAATGAACCGTGGAGTCAGCGCAGCGGGTATAAATTAACCGACGCTATTCCTTATACTATTCAACCAGCCCAATCGGTTATCATTTATCAGAGGGTAGCTTTCGATCACAGGATATCGAGACCAAAGCCTCCCGAAGCAGGATTTGGATTTGAAGATAAAATGGTGCAGGATAATTATGTAGACAATGACTCTTTTTTCTTTAAAACAATCCTCGGCTCTTTCTTTATAGGTCTTTTGGTTTTTGCAGCCATATTCAATTTTTTCTTTTTCCTGATCGTACGTGAACGGGTATATTTATATTATGCTCTTGCGCTCTTATTTGGAACGATCAACGAATATTACAACATTTTCTTCCACGTTTTTTTCCGGGAACATCCCTCGGTAATATTTACCAATGCAGTTTTCTTCTTAGTTGCTGTAAACTATTTTGCCATACAGATGGAGAGATATTTTTTAAACACATTCACTCATTATCCGCGATGGGATAAATTTTTACAGTTCTCCATTTTCATTCAGTTTCTGGCTGCACTGGCAGTGTACTTTGCCGGTCCTCATTTACCTAATGATACTGATAATACAATATGGAAAGTATGGGATTGGACACAGGGCATTGTACTAATGTGCCTTCTGATTACCTTTCTGTTATACATCAGAAAGAAGGACAGATCTGCACGATACTTTATTATCGGATGTTTACCCGTAGCCATCGTTTGGGTAGTGAATTATCTCATAATCGCTGGAACCAATGCAGCCCTCGTGATGGAATGGAATAAATATTACGATCGTATCGAACTGCTGTGTGTATCGTCGTTAGTCATTATTTTATCATGGATACTGTTTCAGCGGTATAATAAGCTGCGAAAAGAGAACGCAGAAGTGGCACTATTAAATGAACGTCTTGCAAAAGAAAAAGAGATAGAGCGAAGCAACCTGATAGCACAACAAAAAGTAGTGCTTGAAAAAGAAGTTGCAGAACGGACTGCAGAATTAAAGCAGTCGCTGGAAGATTTAAAAGCGGCAGAAAAGCAACTGATACAATCAGAAAAGATGGCGTCGCTCGGTGAACTTACAGCGGGCATTGCCCATGAGATTCAAAATCCGTTAAACTTTGTAAATAACTTTTCTGAAGTAAGCAATGAATTAATTGAAGAATTGCAAGGTGAAAGGGCAAAGGTAAAAGGTGAAAGGAATGAAGAAATAGAAGATGAAATCTTTAACGACATAAAACAAAATCTCGAAAAAATCAATCATCACGGTAAGCGTGCCGATGCGATAGTGAAAGCAATGCTGCAGCACACCAGCAGCAGAACCGGTAAAAAAGAACCTACAGACATTAACAGTCTTGCAGAGAACTATTTGAGGGTTTGCTATGATAACTTTTGCACCAAAGACAAAACCTTTCATGCTATTGTAAAAACTGATTTCGATGAAAGTATCGGAAAAATTGAGATAGTACCTGAAGACATCGGCAGAGTCTTAGTGAATTTATACAACAATGCCTTCTATGCAGTCTCCCTGCCCCGCGAAGGGGGGTTCAACAAAGCCCGTGAACCTATGGTTTGCGTAACAACAAAGCGCTCCTCCTCCCTCTCCTTTGGAGAGGGTCGGGGTGAGGTCATTATAAGTGTTAAGGATAACGGATCTGGCATTCCTCATAACATCGTTGATAAAATCTTCCAGCCCTTCTTTACAACAAAACCAACAGGGCAGGGAACAGGATTGGGGTTATCTTTAAGTTACGACATTATTAAAGCACATGGCGGTGAGTTGAAGGTGGAAAGCAAGGAAGGCGAGGGAAGTGCATTTATAATTAAATTACTTGTTTCATAAATGAATCCTGCTAATTAAATTTCCTATAAATCATGATTCAGACAAGCAATTTAGGAGATTTGTACAATCCCAACAGGATGCCACCAAAATTAGTAAAGGCACACCAGCAGCTCGATAAAGCAATTGACCTTTGCTACCGTCCGCAGCCATTTATAAACGAAACCAAAGACAAAGAATTTTTATTTGAGCTATACCATATATACACCAGCAGAATGTTTGTGAAGGAGAAGAAAAAGGAAAAATAATATGTTACTGCCATGAGAAAATTTTATTTAGTTCGCAAACCATTTTTACTCATCTTTTTTTTGCTGTATTCGTTTGCAGTGAACGCACAAAATGATTCATTTAATATAGATTCTTTAAAAAAGGTTTTATTAACGGGCAATGAGGACACGGCTAAAGTAAAACTGTTAAACCATTTATCACTTGTTTGTTTGCGTAACTTTCAGGATTCATCCTTTCGATTTGCAAACCAGGCACTTAATCTATCAGAAAAATTAAAGTGGAAGCCTGGCATTGCGAATGCGTGTGAAATTTTAGGTCGAATTTACATGCAGTCCTCAAATAAAGCAGATGCACTTAACTACTATTTTAAGGCTAAAAAAGTAAATGAAGAGCTAAAAAATAAAAACGGAATTGCACAAAATCTTAATGAGATTGGGGCTGTTTATCTTTATATGAATGAATTACAATCCTGCATTAACTACTATAGGCAATCTTTAACAATTTATGAGGAGGTAAAAGATGATGATGCTATCGCAATGATGTGTAAAAATATCGCGTATGCATACAACGCACCTGAACAAGCCGCTAGTTCACGCGGGTATCTTTTAAAAGCCTTACATATTTATGAAAACCGAAATGACTCAGAAGGTGTTGCGCATACTTTGAGTGATATAGGTAATAATTATGGCATTGCAGACAACTTTCAAAAAGCGCTTGAATTTCATCAGAAATCCATTCAAATATTTTCAAAACTTAATGACAAAAGTGGAACTGCAACTGTATATGAAAATATGGGAGAATTTGTGTTTTTAAAAACTAAACAATATTTTAAAGCTTTAGATAACTTCGACAAATCATTAAAGCTTTATATTGATTTAAACAACAAAAAAGAAATTGCATTTACCCAGCAAATAATCGGTGACACTTATTTACTTATTTCAGAAGATACAGCACATACTATTACACGAAACAATAAACGTAAGTTTATAACTAAAGCACAGGATTATTACAATAAAGCAATAGAAATCAGAAGAGGGCTTGGTGATTTAATGTACTTACAAAATTTGTATAGTTCTCTTTCAGGCACTTACAAATCGCTTGGTGACTATAAAAAAGCACTAAGTCTATATGAAAAATCAGTAACATTAAGAGATTCTTTACAAGATGAACAAAAAATGCGTTATGTTACTAACAAAGAAATAAGTGACGAGTTTAATAAAAAAGAGGCATTTGCAAAAGCAGAACAAGAAAAGAAAGATGCAAAAGTAAAACAGGTAAAAAACCAACAATATTTTACTATAGCAGCTCTTAGCATTATAGTACTATCCGTCGTAATTATTGCTTTAATACAATTTAAAAATAATAAACATAAGCAACAGGCAAACCTTGCACTGCAGCTTCAAAAACAAAAAGTTGAAAATACTTTAGTCGAACTTAAATCCACACAAGCGCAACTCATTCAAAGTGAAAAAATGGCAAGCCTTGGAGAACTAACCGCAGGCATTGCACATGAAATACAAAACCCTTTAAACTTCGTGAATAATTTTTCTGAAGTAAATAAAGAGATGATTGATGAAGCAGCAGAAGAAATAGATAAAGGAAACATTGATGAAGTAAAAAACATTTTGAATGATATTAAAGAGAATGAAGAAAAAATAAATCATCACGGCAAACGTGCAGATGCAATTGTGAAAGGCATGTTTCAACATTCAAGAGCAAACACCGGTAAAAAAGAACTAACAAACATTAATGCTTTGGCAGATGAACATCTGCGATTAAGTTATCACGGCTTACGCGCAAAAGACAAATCTTTCAACGCAGATTTTAAAACAGATTTTGATGAAAGCATTGGGAAAATAAATATCGTTCCGCAGGATATTGGAAGAGTGCTGCTTAATCTTTTCAACAATGCTTTTTATGCGGTAAATGAAAAGAAAAAGCTATCAGAAATCAGTTATCAGCCTTCAGTTTCTGTTCAAACAAAAAAATTGAACGATAAGGTTGAAGTCATTGTGAGTGATAATGGCAATGGTATTCCTTCTAACATCATTGATAAAATCTTTCAGCCATTCTTTACAACAAAACCAACAGGGCAAGGAACGGGATTGGGGTTATCTTTAAGTTATGACATTGTAAAAGCGCATGGTGGTGAGTTGAAGGTGGAAAGCAAAGAAGGCGAAGGTGCAGAATTCATCATCGAATTGCCATTGAACTAAAATGATAAAAAAAATACTTCTTGCAATACCATTGATTGTTTGCTGTTGTTCCATCTTGTCTCAAAGCAAACTCCAGCTATTAAAACAATTGAAGCAGCACCCGCAGCAGGATACTTTCCGGGTAAATCTTTTAAACCAGCTTACCACTCTTTCGGATATAGCACCTGCCCTAAAAGACAGTTTGATAAACGAGGCTTTTTCTTTGTCGCAAAAATTAAAGTTTACGGCCGGCGAAGCTAGTGCACTTACTGCAAAGGCATCTGCTGCAGAAATGAGCCAGGCGCCATCTATTGCAAAACAGGCTATTGCACTTGCCGAAAAAAGTGGCAATAAAACTGCTATGTTTTGGGCCTACAGGTCGTTGGGCGAAGTGTTGCTCAACACATCAGAAAGCAAGGATGCAATAAAAGCTTTTAAGCAGTGTTACGCAATTGCTGTAAGCACATCAAACCCTACATTAATCATCTACGCACAGCACGGATTTGTTGATTATTATAAGTCTGTTGAAGTAAACTATCCACTTGCTCTTGAATGGAGCCTGAAAGCTTTGCAGGTTGCCGAAAAGTATAACGATAAACAGGATCTACCGCTTGTTTATAGAAACGTAGGCGCTATTTACCTGCTGGTAGCAGACAATACTAAATCACTTGTGTATCTGCAAAAAGCATTGGCTGCCAGCGAGGCTGTTAACGATGTGCAAACAAAAATGTTTACGTTAAATGATATCGGCGAAAGGTATCGCGTAACCGGGCAATATGCAGAAGCGCTGAATGCTTACCGGCAGGCAAATACTCTTATAAAAGACTCATTCAATAAAGAGCTAAATGAAAGCAATATTGCAGACGTATATCAGCGAATGCATCGTAATACACTTTGTTTTACTTATGCATACAGCGCTTTAAAAAGGGCGAGCCAGTTGAAAGATACCATCGGTATCGCGTGGATTGATAATATTTTAAGCCGTGCCCATTTTAATTTGCAAAACTATGATAGCGCTTTGTATTACGGCAGGCAAGGTTACCATTATGCAGTAATTACCGGAAGCACTGAATATGTAAGAGACAACAGCGAAGCATTAGCCAACACTTTTAAAGCGGTTAAAAATTATCAACAGGCGCTTGTTTATTATTCAACTTACATAACCATTAGAGATAGTATGAATAATAATGAAGTAACCAACAAAAGCAACCTCGCACAGTTTAATTATGACCTTGAAAAAAAGCAGACAGAAATAAGGTCATTAAATAAAGACAAACAGTTGCAGCAGATTAAAGCGCAGAGACAGAACTATTTACTTCTTGCATTAGCTTCAGGTATTATATTGGTTTTGTCAACGCTTGTATTTATTTACCGCAACAATATCCAACGCCGCAAAGCTTATGACCAGTTAGAAATTCAAAAGCATGAAATTCAATTACAAAGAGATCAGACGAACAATGCATTAACCGAGTTAAAATCCACCCAGGCTCAATTGATACAAAGTGAAAAGATGGCAAGCCTTGGCGAGTTGACAGCAGGCATTGCACACGAGATACAAAACCCGCTAAACTTCGTGAATAACTTTTCTGAAGTAAGCAAAGAATTATTGGATGAAATGACAGCGGCGCTGGAAAATGGTGATGAATCTGAAGCAAGAGAAATTGTAAAAGATGTAATTCAAAACTTAGAAAAAATAAATCATCATGGCAAACGTGCAGATGCCATTGTAAAAGGAATGCTGCAACATTCAAGAAAAAATTCAGGGCAAAAAGAACCAACTGATATCAACGCTTTGTGTGATGAATATTTACGGTTAAGCTATCACGGATTAAGAGCTAAAGACAAAGAATTCAATGCAGATTTCAAAACAGATTTTGATGAAACGATCGGTAAAACAGATATCGTGCCGCAGGATATTGGAAGAGTGTTGCTCAATCTTTTAAATAATGCTTTTTATGCAGTAAATGAAAAGAAAAAGCTAATGGTTAACAGCTATCAGCCAATAGCTGAAGTTAAAACTCGAAGACTAAATGATAAGGTAGAAATTGCCATTACAGATAATGGCAACGGTATTCCTCAAAACATTATTGATAAAATCTTTCAGCCATTCTTTACAACAAAACCAACAGGACAAGGAACGGGATTGGGGTTATCGCTTGCTTATGACATCATCACCAAACAACACGGCGGAACTATAAAAGTGGAGAGTAAAGAAGGTGAAGGAACAACATTCATTATACAAATACCAACGTAGCTAACCAAATGACACGGCTTATACAAATCATCTTATTCTTTATTCTGCCGACGTTAGCTAAAAAAACAAATTGTACATTTAATGCAAATTAAATATATGATGCAGGCCATAGAAACTACAGCTAACTTTAATGAAAAGGGAGAGATTGAGATTGATAATTTACCTTTTTTGAAAAACAGGAAAGTTAAATTATTAATATTGCTTCAAGAAGATGAAGAAAAAGAATGGCATCAGTTTTCAATGAAAAATTTATCTGATGGCTATGGTGATGACGAGCCTGACTACACTTTAAACATGCTTAAAGAACCTAACCCTGATTTTAAACCATGAGGGAAGGTGAAATAATTTTAGCTCCTTTGCCTCAATCTGATGGCAAAACCAAATTACGACCTGTTTTATTATTAAAACAACTGCCGCGATACAATGATTATCTGGTTTGTGGTATATCTACGCAACTTCACCAAATAGTTGAAGACTTTGACGAGTTGATAGATAAAAACAGTACAAATTTTGTTCACTCAGGGCTTCGTCAGGCTTCCATTATTCGGTTGGGCTTTTTATCTGTAATACCTCATAATAAAATAGCCGGAGGTATTGGCAGAATAGACTCTTTACTCCATAAGAATTTATTGAAGAGGTTAGCTGACTACTTTATGCAATAAAAATTCAACTTTTAAAGTTGAGACTATTGCTATTTGCAAAATCTTTGAGCCCTTCTTTACAACTAAACCACAGGGAAGGTACGGGATTGGAGTTATCGTTAAGCTATGATATTGTAAAAGCACATGATGGAGAGTTGAAGGTGGAAACGAAGGAAGGTGAGGGTGAGGAGTTTATTATTCAATTGCCTATTATCTGAACCGGGATTTTTTGAGGAAGACACTTCAAATCCCATAAATCGTGGTTCAGACAATTTAAGACATACTAAGCATATAGCAGAGAATTGAAAGTAGAAACTAAGGTAAAGACCTAAGCTGATAATAAGATTACAGTTGTTTGTAAGCCAGTATCAATTTGTATTTGCCTGATAAGAACGATTTAATAAATCTGATTAGCCACACCACCCATAACGAAAATAAAACTGGTGAATAATAAGGAATAACTTACAATTACAAAGCTTGCAATAACAACTGCAAATATTTGTTACGCATTTCTAAGCCAATTTTTAAACCAAAAACAACAGGGCAACGAAGGGGAATTGGTTTATCCTTGAACTATGACACTATAAAAGCACATAGAGGAGAATTGAGAGTTAAGATGAAGGAAGGAGAAGATGCTGAGTTTATAGTTAAGTTGGCCAATAGTGTATGATAGCTGTTTTTAGACGACTTATACTTACACCATATAAAGTTTGTAGTGTGATTTTTATAAGCCGGTCAGTGGAAGCGCCAATTCTATTGCATTAGGCCCAATGATACAACAGGAAGTGGAGGGGATAAAAAATATTTGGAATGTACCAATGGCCGGCATGTTTTCCAACGCAGAACTTGGAAGAGCAACGGGTGGAAATTTAGAAATGCATAACCTTACCACTTGTTGTGTGGCATTAAAAGAAAAATAACTATTAAGATCATGAAAGCAAAATCAATCAAAGGAAATTCAACAGCAGAAATTAAAACCGCATTAGAGCAAAGCATGGTTGATGGTTTCAAACCGACACTGGCTTTTGTATTCTTAACTGCAATAGAAGAAATTGATGTAGTTACAGCAATGATGGATGTAGCAGGCATTGGCATATTTGGAGCCAGCACTTCAGAAAAGTTTAACGAAGATGGTATAGAGCCAACAGGCATTGTCATATTATTGCTGGATATGAACCCGGCTAATTTCAAAATTGTTTTAAAAGATTTTGAGTCGCCTGCAACTGTGTATGAGACTGCATGCCAGGTTGGCGAGGAAGGGAAAAATTCTTTTAATCATCCTGCTTTTATTATCTCCACTGCCGATATACGATCTCCCGGCGGCCAAATCATCAAAGGTTTATTGTACAAAGCAGGAATGAATGTCACCATTATTGGTGGCGTGGCAGGTGAACCGGTAACATTTACCGGCACTGTATTTACAAATCAGTCGAAAAGTAATTCCGGTTTAATATCATTGATACTTAATGAAGATAAAGTTGATGTAAAAGGGGTTGCCGTATCCGGCTGGAAACCTATTGGCACAGAAAAAAAGATCACTAAAAGCGAAGGCAATTGGGTGTACATGATAGACCATGAGCCAGCTATAGACGTAATAAAAAAATTTCTCGGAAAAGAAACGTTTGTAAATGACAAATCAATAGGATTGGACAGTTTTCCACTACAGGTTCAAAGAGCCATAGGAAAACCTATGATGCGGCCAATTGTATTTTGGAATGAGGAAGAAAAGTCTGTAATGTTAGGTGCACCTGTAGAAGATGGTGATATGTTTCGATTTTCGCTTCCGCCCGATTTTGAAGTGATTGACACTGTAATAGAAAGCACCAAAACAATAAAAGAAAATGAATTGCCGGATGCTGATGCTATGATCGTTTTTTCCTGCGTAGGCAGGCTTTCACAATTGGGGCCAATGTTATCTTCAGAATTACATGGGTTGACCTCTACCTGGAATAAACCGATGGCAGGTTTTTTCTCACTTGGAGAATTTGGTAAGCTGGATGATACCCAGCCGGAATTTCATGGCACAACCGTAAGTTGGGTAGCATTAAAAGAAAAATAAATTGTTCAATATTTAAATAAAGACATGAAAGCAAAATCAATCAAAGGAAAATCAGCAGAAGAAATTAAAACAGCATTACAACAAAGCATGGCCAATGGATTTAATCCCACACTGGCTGTGGTTTTTCTTTCTGTAAGCCTGGACAGGAAAGCTGTATCTAAAATACTTGATGATGCCGGCATTAAAATATTCGGCGCTACCACCAATGGCGAGTTCATTGATGAGAACCCGGACAAGCTATCTGTTGCCATTCTTTTGCTCGACATCAATCCCGCTTATTTCACTATCCTGTTTTCTGAATACCCGGCAAAAAATTATCGTGAAGTGGCAAGAGAAATAGCGGAAAAAACAAAACAGCTATTTCCACATCCCGCATTTCTTGTTACCGGCAGCAACCTGGAAACCGATGCGGAGCAATTGTTATTTGGCTTTGAAGATGCTGTTGGTAAAGAGGTAAATGTTTTTGGCGGCATGGCCGGCGATGATTATACATTTAGCGAACAATATGTTTTTACCAATGATAATGAAAGTAACCGCGGAATGCTGGTACTGGCATTTGATGAGGACAAAATAAAAATCAAAGGCCGGGCTACCTGTGGATGGAGAGCAGTAGGTACTGAAAAAACAGTTACCAAAAGTGAAGGCAACCATGTTTTTACTGTAGATAATATTCCGGCGCTTGATATCACTGCTAAATACGGGGGTATCGAAAATGTTTTACCGGGTAATGAAGGTTTATTAATGGAACTGGCTACCAGTTTCCCGCTACAACTGCAACGGGAAATGGGCGAACCGGTAATGCGCCCTGGCCTTAAAGTAGATTGGAGCGACCATTCTTTCTTCTGCAGCGGAACAGTACCGCAAGGCGCCAAAGTACGGTTTTCACTTCCGCCGGATTTTGACGTGATGGAAAAAGTAATTCACAATACCAAAGAGATGAAGGCGAACGAAATGCCCGATGCCGATGCCCTGATCGTATTTAGTTGCGCCGGCCGCATCGTTGCATTAGGCCCCATGATGAATATGGAAATTGAGGGAGTAAAAAATGTATGGAATGTACCAATGGTTGGCATGTTTTCCAACGCTGAACTGGGCAGGTCTATCGGCGGCAATCTGGAGATGCATAACCTCACCACTTGTTGTATAGCATTAAAAGAAAAATAAGACATCCTTCGCGCCACATAGGATTGTGCAGAGATTTTTTTGGAGCCAGGCTGTATTGCTACTATTAAACATCGTTGCGTCGCACTCTTGTACTTTTGACTCAACACTCAACAATGCACAAACTTACCAGGCATGCAGTATAACAAGAAGCGTAGCTTCGATACATATTGTAACAATGGATTTCAATCCGTTGAAAAGAAAAACAAAAACGAAATTGAGAGCCGCAGGCTCGGCGTATATTACTTGTAAAAGAGCAACAGTTCTTCAAAAGAAATAATAAATGAACCAGCATCTCCAAAATATTTTAAGCTTTATTGACCAGTCAGCACATCTAAGTGAAGATGAAAAAACTGCGTTGAAGAAATCTTTAAAAGATGCCAATAAAGAATTTGAAATAACCAGTTTCAAACTCGACCGTACTGAAAAAGTAAAGCGCACTACTGCCATTCTTTTAGAAGAAACAATTGAAGAACTTGAGCAAAAAAGAAAAGCTGTAGAAGCCCAGAACAAGGAACTGGAAATTGAATCTTCGCTCGAAAGAGTAAGAACGGTTGCTATGAGTATGAACAAACCGGATGACATGTTGGATGTATGCAAGACTATTGCTCATCAACTAAAATTGCTTGCTGTAAAAGAAATTCGTAATGTACAAACCGCCATCTTTTATAAAGAGAAAGGCACATACATGAATTATGAATATTATGCCAAACATGATAAGACATTCATTACTGAAACAAGCTATACAAATAGTGAAATGCATAAAGCTTTTGCAGCACAAATGATGAAAGGTGCCGGAGAATCTTTTACCAATCATATTAATGGAGAGGAAGTAAAAGACTGGATTGCATACCAAAAAACAACAAACGTTTTTATTGATGATTATCTCTACACGGCTTCTTCATTGAATTATTACTGGCATTCACTTGGTCCTGTTGCATTGGGCATCTCAACATATCAGCCATTAAAGGAAGATGAAAAAATTTTATTTAAACGCTTTTTAAAAGTGTTTGAATTAGCATACAGAAGATATCTTGATATTGAAAAAGCCGAAGCACAGGCTCGTGAAGCAAAGATACAATTGGCATTGGAAAGAGTGCGTGCAAGAACCATGGCCATGCAACACAGTAATGAATTGCAGGGCGCTGCATCGCTAATGTTTCAGCAGATAGAATCACTGGGTGCTCCAACATGGAACTGCAGTTTCAACATCTGGACAGAAGATAAAAAATATGCTATTGCCTGGAACGCTACCAAAGAAGGGTTTGGACGACCTTTTTATTCACCTAGTTCAGAGGATGTTTTTCTTGAGTTTTATGCAGCTGCACAACAAGGCAAAGAGTTGTTCATAAAAGAAATTGGCGGAACTGAACTTGAACAACATTATCAATATCTGTCAACGGTTCCCGGCGTTGGCGAAACGCTTGCTGAATTAAAAGCTGCCGGCGTTGTGTTGCCAACATATCAGGTTTTTAATATCGCCTATTTTACCCAGGGCTATCTTATGTTCATTACTTATCAACTCGTACCTGAACTCGCAGAAATTTTTAAACGTTTTGCAAAGGTTTTTGAACAGACTTATACCCGCTTTCTCGACTTGCAAAAAGCAGAAGCGCAGTCAAGAGAATCAGAGATAGAACTGGCATTGGAAAGAGTAAGGGCAAGAACGATGGCGATGCAACACAGCGATGAACTGGCAGAAGCATCTTTGTTGTTAGATAAACAGGTGAGAGCATTGGGCATTTCAACAAGAGGTTGTGGCTTTAATATTTATGGCGACAACGAATCCACCGAATGGTTTAGTTCGGAGATGGGCACAATGCCAACGTACAAAACGCCGAGAGAAAAATTGTTTCTGCGATATTATGAAGAAGGAAAAAAAGGCAAACCAATACACATCGAAAGCTTTGCTGGCGAAGCTTGTGCGGCTCATTATGAGTACCTGATGACCATTCCAATAATGGGCGACGGGTTGAAGCAATTAAAAGCCAGTGGTGGCTCTTTTCCTGAACAGCAAGTCGATCATGTTACCTATTTCAAATATGGTTACTTATTATTCATTACGTTAGAACCTGCGCCGGAAGCACATGACATTTTCATTCGCTTTGCCAAAGTGTTTGAACAAACCTATACCCGCTTTCTCGATCTTCAAAAAGCAGAAGCGCAGGCAAGAGAAAGCCAGGTTCAACTGGCGTTGGAAAGAGTGCGTGCCAGAACGATGGCAATGCATCAATCCAATGAATTGGCCGATACAGCTTCGGTATTGTTTCAGCAAATAAAAGAGTTAGGATTCGAAACATGGTCTTGCGGGTTTTGCATCTGGAAAGAAAATGATTTGTCAGAAGTATGGATGGCAGCAGATGCAGGCGGTTTATTGCCGCCAATGATAATTCCTTACAAAGAAGAACCAACACACGCTGAAATATATAAAGCATCATTGCGTGGAGAGCCGGCGCATAATAAAATATGGGAGGGAAAAGAACTGGAAATACATTATTCATTTCTTAGAACCATCCCCTCGGTTAAAACCGCCATTGACATACTGGAAAACTCCGGATTAACGCTTCCTTCAAGACAATGCTATTATGTAGGTTTTTTTAGGGAAGGTTATCTCCTTCTTATTACAAAAGAACCGAATGAAGGTTTGAAAGATTTAAGTAAACGGCTTGCTTCTGTTTTTGATTTAACCTATACCCGTTTTCTCGACTTACAGAAAGCAGAAGCGCAGGCAAAAGAAGCAAAGATTGAAGCGGCTCTGGAACGGGTAAGAAGCCGTACACTCGCTATGCAAAAGTCCGATGAACTCGCTGAAACTTCAGCCGTGCTTTTTAAACAGTTGATTGGCTTGGGCATTTCGCCAAACCGGCTATACATCAGCATAATGAAAGATGATGCAGGCAAAACGGAGTTTTGGATTACGGATGAAGACGGCAGCAAAGTAAGCATGGCGTATGAAGATAATCTGAACAACAATCCTTCATTTAAAAAAATGTTTGTAGGATGGAAGCAGCAACAAAAGTCTTTAGTGATTGACATGAAGGGAAAAGAGCTTAAAGAGTATTTGAATTATCTCAGCAGCATTCATGTTCCTTTCAAAGGCGGCGTTGCGCAAAAAAGAAGATGGCAGTACATCGCTTACTTCAGCAAAGGGTTTATTGGCATGGCTGCGCCTGATGAGCAGCCGCAGGAAACGATACAATTGCTTGAAAGGTTTGCGTATGTTTTCAATCTTACTTTTACCCGCTTTAATGACCTGCAAATTGCAGAAGCCCATGCCATACAAGCTGCAGAAGATCTCATAAAACTGCAAACTGAAAAACACAGAGCCGAAGATGCGTTGATTGAATTGCGTGCCGCGCAAAAGCAATTGGTTCAGGCAGAAAAAATGGCAAGCCTTGGCGAGCTGACGGCAGGCATTGCGCATGAGATACAAAACCCGTTAAACTTCGTTAATAACTTTTCTGAAGTAAGCAAAGAATTATTGGATGAAATGACAGCGGCGCTGGAAAATGGTGATGAATCTGAAGCAAGAGAAATTGTAAAAGATGTAATTCAAAACTTAGAAAAAATCAATCATCACGGTAAACGTGCCGATGCAATTGTAAAAGGAATGCTGCAACATTCACGTCAAACAAAAAACGTAAAAGAACCAACAGACATTAATGCATTGTGTGATGAATATTTACGATTAAGCTATCACGGCTTGCGTGCAAAAGACAAAAATTTTAATGCAGATTTTAAAACAGATCTTGATGAAAATATTGGTAAAATAAATATCGTTCCGCAGGATATTGGAAGAGTGTTATTAAATCTTTTCAATAATGCTTTTTATGCAGTAAATGAGAAGAAAAAGCTAATGGCTAATAGCTATCAGCCAATAGCTGAAGTTAAAACCAGAAGACTAAATGATAAGGTAGAAATTGTCGTTACAGATAATGGCAACGGTATTCCTCAAAACATTATTGATAAAATCTTCCAGCCATTTTTTACAACAAAACCAACAGGACAAGGAACGGGATTGGGTTTATCGCTTGCTTATGACATCATCACCAAACAACACGGCGGAACTATAAAAGTGGAGAGTAAAGAAGGTGAAGGAACTGAATTCCTAATTACGCTAAAAATTAATTAATGATAAATTTTAAATCACCAAAACAAAAAAACAATGACAAAGATTTCTTTACTCTTATCAAGCCTTTTAATTGGCGTTTCTATTTTTAGTGGCTGCAATAACTCCGACACTTCCAAAGCGCCGGCAGACAAGGAAATAAAGACAACGCAAACAGACACACCAGAGTATTTTAACCTGCGGCCAAAACTGGAAAAAGATTATGGCTATTCGCATGCTGTAAAAATAGGCGACAACCTTACCATTTCAGGAGCCGTAAGTATGAACGATTCAGGAATTATAGTTGCTCCCGGAAGTATGGAACAGCAGATGAAAAACTGCTACAGCGATCTGGAAAAAATATTACAACACTACGGTTACACTTTCGATGATGTATTTGCCGAAAATGTGTATACAACCAATATGGCTGATTTTATAAAGGTGTCGGGCTCCCGTAATGCTATCTATAAAAAATATTTTCCTACAGGCACCTGGCTCGAAGTAAAAGGACTGGCTGTAAAGGGACAGTTGATTGAGATAGACATGGAAGCGCATAAGGCAAGTCGGTAGTTGGTAGTTGTTAGTCGGTAATCAGTAGTCAATGGTCAGTAGTCAATGGTCAATGGTTAGTAGTCAATAGTCAATGGTCAGTAGTCAGTAGTCAGTGGTCAGTGGTCGATGGTCAAATGGTCAATGGTCAGTAGTCAATGGTCAGTACTGCTTGCTGAATAAAGAATGAAAAGTACACGAGTGCGACGCAACGGCAGACTTATAGTAGTAACTCAGCCCGGTTCAAAAAAAATCTACTCACTTTTTTATCCCTTGTTGAGTATATAAAAGCGCATGCGAAGAATTGCGGTTGAGACGAAAGATGGTAAGTATGCAGAATTGTTATTATTTTACCATGAAAATAATCAATCAGCTTACTCTTTAGCATAAACAATGTAAACCTGTATGGAAGGAGAACTCATCCTGGTCTTTTTTCTTATCCGGTACCTTCGCAAATCTTTGCGTGACTCTCCCCCTTATAAAAAGTGGGACAAACTTTTTTTGTGGTCGATGTACGTTTTGCCTGTTCTGCTTGTACTTGAAATAACCGTAATTCCACATGTCGTCTCCTTCTGGTTGGGATATATTATTCTGTTTACGATCATTTATATAACTTATTCACTTCGCGAACTGCGTACTGTACGTAATATAATGATTGCTTTTGTTCCTTTTATAATCGTGTCTTTTGTAAAAGATGTAACCGAGAAATGGTTTCCTGTTATTTCAAATCGCATTGAGCTGTACATGGATATCATTTTCCCTTGCTCTATCGTTTGGATGATCGCAATGCTAATCACCTATGGCCGCCAGCAGGATGCACTGAAAAAAGAGAGGGCAAAAAGAGAAAAAGAAGAGGAACAAAACAGGCTGATGGCCATTAAAAAAGATGAACTGGAAGAAATGGTAACCAAACGAACATCGGAACTAATGCAGCAAAAAGCCGAACTCGAACAAACTCTCTCTGAACTAAAAGAGACCCAAACGCAACTCATTCAAAAAGAAAAAATGGCTTCGCTGGGCGAACTGACCGCAGGCATTGCACATGAGATACAAAACCCATTAAACTTTGTAAACAATTTCTCTGAAGTGAATAAAGAACTGATCGAAGAGATGGAAACAGAAATTGAAAAAGGCAATTTTGACGAAGTAAAGGCAATAGCGGATGACATAAGGGAAAATGAACTGAAAATAAATCATCATGGCAAACGGGCAGATGCCATTGTAAAAGGGATGCTGCAGCATTCGAGGGCAAGCTCAGGAAAAAAAGAGCCAACCGATATCAATGCCCTGGCAGATGAATATCTTAGATTGAGCTATCACGGTCTTCGCGCTAAAGACAAAACCTTTAATGCCACTTTCAAAACCAATTTTGATGAATCGATCGGAAAAATTGAAGTTATTCCGCAAGACATTGGCCGTGTTATCTTAAACCTGTTAAACAATGCTTTTTTCTCTGTAAATGAAAAAAAGAAAATATTAAACGGCACTTACGAACCAACGGTATCTGTTTCTACAAAAAAGGTAAGCTTATCTTCAGGCGAGCCGGGCATAGAAATAACCGTCAGAGACAATGGTTCGGGCATTCTGCAAAAAGTGCAGGATAAAATATTTCAGCCCTTCTTTACAACCAAAGCAGCAGGCGAAGGAACAGGCTTAGGATTATCATTAAGTTATGACATTGTAACAAAAGCCCATGGAGGCGAGTTGAAAGCCGAAACAAAAGACGGTGAGTTTGCAGAGTTTGTAATTACACTTCCAAAGAATTAAGCCATACTTTACATGGAGATCCTTTACTTTTACTATTATCTTCAAAAATGTTTCATTTTGTCTACTCCTTTCTTATCCGGATGTTGAAGAAAGATTTTTTCAACGAAAACAGGTTGAAATTAGCCTAATCAGAACTGGTTACAGTATAAGTAATGCGAACTCTCAAAAGAATTGTATTTGCACTATTTTGATTTAGTTTCACCACTACCTTGTAGCTGTACTTATTATTATCAACACCTTGGTTTACAGCAGCCGATGCTGTCTGCCAGTCTGCACTTTCTGCAGTTAAAGAGACGCCTGCAACAGGATATATAACTATACCGATTGGCACCACAAGACCTACACCCGTCAGCGTAGCACTGGGGGCAATGCTGGTTCCATCATTGTCTATAGCTGTTATTTCAAGATTAGTAACTATGGCGCCGTCTGGCAAATATACTGGCGCCGATATAAATCCCTGCTGACCGGCTGTTCCTTTATATAACCAAAGCCTGTCCGTAAGAGGTGCTCCGCTCCTATACGCTTGATATGCTGCAGGATCGTCGGAAGTAAATGCATCAACCGGCACAGAAAGGTTGTGTGTTTGTGCAGTTGAATATACAAATTGTTGCGCCCGTGCTGTACCATTTACATCAAGTGTTTGCTGAGGAGTTTGAGTATTGATACCTACACGGCCAGCGTTGTTCCAGGAGAGCACAGATTGACGGCCTCCCGTTTTTGTGCCTAATACCCCGCCTGTATATCCATACAAAACAGGGCCATCAATGCTTTGAGACAGCCAGTTTTTTGAATTTCCGGCAGTGCCATACCATCCTATTCCATGATTGCTGTCGCCGATAGCACGCAACTGTATATCAAAGTCATTCATTCCAAGGTTCTGTGTAGCGCTGTGCGAGCCAAGGTTATCACCACTGTTTACTTTGTCTGGTATGTATAGCCAGGCATTGGAAACAGCATA
>CAXUMK010000037.1:18524-30952 GCA_964251885.1 uncultured Segetibacter sp.
AAACCCTTTCTTCCATCTCTTTGAAATACCATAAGCCCATCAGGAGGATTGACTATACCAGCACGGGCAGCAGAATCCATTCGCGGAATTAATAATCCTTTACCTGTTGCAGATATATCAAGTATTGCCTTAGGATCAGGTGTAGTTGTTCCGATTCCTATCTGGGAGTAAGAAAGAGAAGTGGCGAGAAGCAGGCAAAGGGTAAATATTTTTTTCATTATTGATTTTTTGAAACTTAAATATATAGTTTAAACCCTGCAAATTTTTGTATGTACAATAATTACTTTTTTTATACAGCAGCAGAATTTAAATGCAGAATAAACATAACCAGCGGGGAAAATAAGGTTGATGCCGTGCAAACCGGATTGGTATTAGAGACTGCATTAACAGCAATGCTTTAAGAACAGGCCACAATAAACATTTTTGAAATAGCATTTTACATGTATTGAATGCCCGGAGGAAAACTGCAATTCAAGCACCGTTGCCAGTCAGGCGACTATCTATCGCTACGTTACATAAATCGTCAACCACCTTCACCTATTCTTATACCTGAAAATAAAAAGCCGGCAACCATTTTGCCGGCCTCGTGTGCGGAAGAGGAGATTCGAACTCCCACACCAATTACGGCGCTACCACCTCAAAGTAGTGCGTCTACCAATTTCGCCACCTCCGCTTGTGGCGGCAAATGTAGTAAAATCATTCACTCAAAAAAATTACTTGTTCAATACAATTCTAAAAGTGGTTCCCTTGCCCGGCTCCGAACTTTTTATAAAAATCTTTCCCTTATGATATTGCTCTACTATACGCTTCGTTAAAGTCAGCCCCAATCCCCAGCCGCGTTTTTTCGTCGTAAATCCCGGTTTAAAAACCTTTACAATGTTCTGTTTGCTTATCCCTTTTCCATTGTCTTTTACATCAATTATTATAGAGGTGTTTTCATCTTTCAGGGTTACATCTATTTTTCCTTTGCCCTCCATTGCATCCAGTGCATTTTTTAAAAGATTTTCAATCACCCAGTCAAACAGTGGCGGCGAAATCATCCCCAAAACATTTGTTTCGTTGTACGCTTCAAACGTAAACTGTACTTTGCCGCTTGCTCTTTTCTTTATGTATTCAACCATCCGCGTTATCTGTTCAACCAGGTTATGCTCTTCCAGTTTTGGTATGCTGCCTATTTTTCCAAAACGATCCGATATCAGTTTCAGCCGGTCTACATCTTTTTCAATCTCTGATAATAGCTTTTCATTTCCCGGTATATCGCGTAAAACTTCCACCCAGCCTTCAAGGCTTGTAACCGGCGTTCCCAACTGATGAGCCGTTTCTTTTGCCAGACCTGCCCATACCTGGTTTTGTGTGTTCTGGTAACTGCTTCTTTGCGCCATTACGGTTATGATGATAAATAACGCGATAATGATCAGTTGTATGATCGGGTAATACCTAACCTCTTTCTGCAACCTGCTTTCACCATAGTAATACCTGTTTTCGGCATACGGCTTCTCGCTTATAAGCAAAACAATAGGCTGCGGATGCACCCTTTTAAATTCTTCCAGTTCTTGCTGCAGGTAATCTTTGTTTGCTTTTACCTCGGTAGAATCGATGTTTACGTAATTATTGGTAATGCTGTCTTTTTCGTTTGTTTCAATGATCGGTATATCGTTGTTTTCTGTTGAAATACGTGAAGCAAGGTTCAGGTTAGTTTGTTCGGTAGCAGTCAGAATGGTCTTTTGCGCCTCAACCCAGGTTTCTACTTTTTGTTTTTCTTCAGACCCAATTTTTTTAGATAGGTAATTTGAATAAAAAATGGTACCCGTTACAATACAAACGGCAAACAAAGTAAGCACCGTCCGCCAGTTAAGCCACTGTTTAATCATACGGCTAAAGTAGATAAGCTTTCTGTTATTTATGTTTATTAATTGCCAGGAGCCGGGGGATTGCAAAAAAAGCTTTTCAGCGATCAAGGTTGATTTTTAGATCTTTTTGTGTTCCGGCATTCGCATTTCATAGCATCATCGTTGTGTCACTCCCTTGTGCTTATTATCTTTATTCTGCTTTTTTTACAAATAGCTTTTAAAAATATTTTTTTTCATTCGTGTACCTTATTTTTGCAATGCAATTTTAAATAGTATGTCAAACGAAATACAAGACGAAATTCAGGAACATAAAGAAAAGGATCTGGGATACAACTGGGTGCGCTCATCCAGGTTTTTGTTCTATGTACAGATTTTTTGCCTGGTAGCCTTTATATTGGGCGGCTGCTATAAATTGTACAAAAAAAGTTATGCAGGCAAACCCGATGTCGAAGTGCCCGACAATACCTTGTACACCCCTAAGTACAAATAGTTCTTTTAATAGCTCCCTTTAGGGCGGGGGGCAAAAGAAATTTGGTAGTTAACCCCGGATGGCTATTTTTGCACTCCCAAATCAATAACTAACCAACGGAGTTGACCGGTTGACAAAACAGGGAAACTGCAAATTAAAAAGTTCTTACAAATACGCGGAAGTAGCTCATTTGGTAGAGCACGACCTTGCCAAGGTCGGGGTGGCCGGTTCGAGCCCGGTCTTCCGCTCTAAAAAAATCCCGCTTCGTGCGGGATTTTTTTGGTACACCCGGGTGGTGGAACTGGTAGACACGCAGGACTTAAAATCCTGTTCCCCGCAACGGGAGTGTGGGTTCAACTCCCATCCCGGGTACGAATAATCAAAGGGTTATAAGATTGCCTTCTTATAACCCTTTTTCTTTGGTACACATTCGTTTCCCCCTTGGCTGTTACCACCTCCATCCATTCCAGTTGTACGAAACTGTTATGTCCGCGCCGTTTTTTAAAGGAGCCTGGAATCCCAAAAATAGTCTTCTGTTCTTACCAGGCTAACCTTAGCAGCAAATTCCGGATGTTCCGCATTAATGATGTAATTATATTCAAAGGGAATTACGGCTGAAGGAACTTTTAAAATCAATGACTCCTGGGCAGTATACCAATGAGAACCTATATTTTGCAAATTGGAGTATGCAGCAAACAAACGCCAATTAGCAGGAAGGTCTCTTATATGTATTTGTTTAACTAAATGATCATTATCGGCAATCGAAATTACCATCACTTTATAGATCAACGCAGGTTTTACAGTTCCTTTATGTACTATTAGCTCTAAAGAAGACAATGACCGGGATGAACCCGCATACAAAACATTTTGCCCTTTTAGATTCCACCTGTTAGCGCTGCCTGAGGAAGATAATGAAGCCGAATACTCTTCTCTCGAAATTCTAAATACTTCCATAGCTAAACATTGTCGCCGTATTCGAGTGCTGTTAATCTATCATCGATAAATTTCATTCCGGTTATAGTATTCAAAAAAGAAACAGGCCTTTTATTATCAAAATAAAAATTTTCCTGATTTAGCCAGCTATCAAATTCTTTAACAGTCCCAAAAATTTCAACTCCATGTTTTATTAATGATAACAATAAGAGCACCTGTTCTTTAACATTTTCTTTAAATGTACTTTTTGGCTTTTTATATTCCCTAAATGTCTTAACACTAATATTTAACCAATCAGATAAGATATCGTCATTGAAATCAGTTAAGGTTTTTATCGCATTTACATGCTTCCAGTTGATATCGGTAGTATGCAATAAATGCAAAATTTCGCTATCATTTATATTGCCCGGCACTCCTTCTAAAATAATATTCTCTTTTTCCCGTGTCTTAACCATTGCGTACTTTTTTTAATACAGACAAATTTAGGCAATTCTTCCTTTTCTTAAAGGTATTTCTGCACCTTGATTTAAAGCTTAAGTATGTGTAATCACATTATCTAAGGGTTATAAGACTAACATCTCATAACCCTTTTTCTTTTGTACACAATTCGTTTTCTTCCCTTTTAAAAGAATATCTCTCTGCAAAAGCGTCAAAAAAGCTTACTTTGATATTTGAATTAATATATAACGAATGCCCTTAAGCTGGAACGAGATAAAAAGCAGAGCCCTACAATTTACGCAGGAATGGAAAGATGAAGTAAGCGAAGATGCCGAAGCCAAAAGCTTTTGGGATGATTTCTTCAATGTGTTTGGGATAAGCAGAAGAAGAGTCGCGACTTTTGAACAGGCGGTGAACCTCGAAGGCCGCCTCATCCCTAACCCTTCTCCTCGCGGAGAAGGGGACAGAAAGCCTTCAGGCTTTCATGGCGTTCCTCCCTCTCCGCGAGGAGAGGGCCGGGGTGAGGCGAAACAAGGTTTTATAGATTTACTTTGGAAAGGTGTCATCCTCATCGAACATAAAAGCCGCGGCAAAGACCTCGAAAAAGCCTACAAACAAGCAAAAGACTACTTTCCCGGACTAATCGAAAAAGAACTTCCCCGATACATACTGGTAAGCGATTTTGAACGCTTTAAACTATACGACCTCGAAGACAACCAGCAATACGAATTCAAGCTATCGCAACTCGTAGACCATGTACACCTGTTCGGCTTCATTGCCGGCTATCAAAAGCGAACCTACAAAGAGCAGGACCCGGTAAACATAGAGGCTGCCGAACTAATGGGCCGCCTGCACGACAAGCTAAAAGACATCGGTTACGAAGGTCATGCCCTTGAGCTCTACCTCGTTCGCCTCGTGTTCTTATTGTTTGCTGACGATACCAACATTTTTGAGAAAGGCATCTTTTACGATTACCTCGACCTCACCACCAAAGAAGACGGAAGCGACCTTGCCGCAACCCTTGCACAACTCTTCGAGGTTCTGAACACTCCTAAAGAAAAGCGTCTCCGCAACATCAACGAAAGCCTCAATGCCTTCCCTTATGTAAATGGTAAACTCTTCGAAGAACATTTGCCCACCGCTGCTTTCGACAGCCAGATGCGAAAGATACTCATGGATTGCTGCCTGCTCGACTGGGGCAAAATCTCTCCCGCCATTTTCGGCTCCCTGTTTCAAAGTGTGATGGATGCAAAGGCACGACGAAACCTCGGCGCACACTACACCAGCGAAAAGAATATCCTCAAGCTTATCAAGCCCCTGTTCCTCAAGCTTATCAAGCCCCTGTTCCTCAAGCTCATCTAGCCCCTGTTCCTCGACGGACTATACACCGAATACAACAGCGTAAAAGACAGCAAGCAAAAGCTCAAAAACTTTCACAACAAAATAAGCCGCCTTCGCTTCTTAGACCCTGCCTGCGGATGCGGTAACTTCTTAATCATTGCCTACCGCGAACTGCGCCTGCTCGAGATAGAAATCATCAAACAAAGGCTCAAGCTCGAAGGCTACCGTGAAGAAGTGCTCCGTGAAGCAAAGATGGATGTAGGCTACCTGGTACAATGCGATGTAGATAAGTTTTACGGCATAGAGTACGAAGAGTTTCCCGCACAGATAGCAGCGTGAGATTTAAAGCATATCTTTATGGAGCCGGCAGAAGGAACTTCGGTTAAGCAGCCATTGCGTCGCACTCTTGTACTGGATTTCTTTATTCAGCTTAGCCTATATTACATTACACTTACAATTTGTATATTCTTTTAATTCCCTCTTAAACACATGGGACTGAATCAATAAATTTCGAAGTTTAGGATAAAATATATTGGATAATAATTGCTGGTTACGATATTTTCTTCATACTTTTCTTTACAAATCAATCTTTCCTCTAAAATCCTTCACATGAGAAAGTGTACATTATTCTTTGCCGCTTTGTTTTTTTTTATTGTAGCCCAATCGCAAACAGTAATTACTGTACAACATGGAAATGCAACAACTTTAGAAAAAAGACTTGATTCTGCCATTGCTCATGCACAAACCGGAGATATCATTTATTTACCTGGAGGTTTGGTTTCTGGTACTTACAATCTTACTATTAAAAAAAAAGTTACCATAATAGGTGCTGGTTATCATCCCGACTCGTCTACAGCAACTACTCCCTCAAGAATTGAAAATGAATTAATTTTTGGTTCAGGTGCCGACGGCACCTTGATTACTGGTATTTTTTCTTCAGGAAACATACGTCTTAATGCGTCGAACATAATTATCTCACGTTCAAATATTCAAAGTCTTTCTACTGAACTTCCGGTTGTTTCCAATTTATTAATTGAAGAAAATATTATCCGTGATTATTTCTATGGAAGGCTTTACATCTCTTCGTCTTTTCCAAATTGTGTATTCAAAAAAAATATTATATACGGTAAACTCCAAGGTATGATGTATGGAGACATAACTTTCTCAAATAATATTTTTTTATATCATCAGTTTCACGTTTATAATTGTCTGTTTGAAAACAACATATTTTTAAACACTGCAATTTCATTTGATGGTCCTAATCAATTTACAAATAACTTATTTGTAGGAAGCCCATCTATAAGTTCTGCTGATGGAAATATCTTCAACGAGCCATTAGAAAATATTTTTCTAAACTATATACAAAATGCTGCTTGGGATAAAAGCCAGAACTTTCATTTAAAAGCGGGCTGTAAGGGTATTGGTTTAGGTACAGATAGTAAAGATGTAGGAATTTACGGTTCAACATCTCCATTTAAAGACGGAGGCATTCCTTTTAATCCACACTATCAAAGTGTTATCATATCGTCTGCAACCAATTCAAGTGGTCTGCTAAATATCAACATTGCTGTAAAAGCACAGAATAATTAAACATCATTTTACTAACTATAAGCCATTGTAAAATGAAACGCTTAATCCTTTCGCTTTTTACATATTTTTTATCCTTATTTATTTTTGCTCAATCATCTAACATAAGTGGTTACGAATATTGGTTTGATGATAACTACACTAATAAAGTAAGCCAATCAACAGTATCTGCACCAACCCTTAATCTTTCCCTATCGCTAAATGTTGACGCTTTAAGTACAGGTTACCATACGCTTAACATACGAGTAAAAGATGAGTATAATTCGTGGAGTGTCGTTAAGAGTTCATATTTTATAAAGCTGGGAAGATCAGGTGCTGGAGAAGTTATTACAGGTTACCGTTATTGGTTTGATAATGGAAGAGATACCACTGAAGTAAATGTTCCTATTGCCACCCCGGCTTCTATAGTTTCTATAGCTAATGATGTAAATACTTTGGGATTAGATACAGGTTATCACTGGATATATATACAGGTAAAAGATACGGCAAAGGTTTGGTCAAGTGTACTTAATAAGAGGTTTAGAACTATAGGAGAGCCACGAATAGACTACATAACACCTAACAAAGGAGGTAATATCGGTGATGTTACCATTAATGTTTACGGAAGAGGTTTTTTTGAAGGGACAACTGTTAAACTTGCCAGAGGTAATGATACAATTTACATTGCAGATAGTGTAACCTCTAATAATGGACTTCATTTAACAGCAATTGCGGATTTGCGTCAGGCAGCGCCCGGGGACTATGATGTAATAGCTACCGTGCCTGGAGATACTGTTATGAAGTTAGTTAACGCTTTTAAGATCATAGAGGGTGTTTATGCAGATGTTTTTACAGATATAAATGGCCCATCGAACCTGCGGATTGGAACCTGGGGAAAATATTCAGTTAGGTGCGGAAATAATGGGAATGTAAACGCGACAGGAGTATTGGTATGGATAGCAATTCCTCAAAATGTTGATTTTAAATTTAACTTTTCTCCATATTATCCAGCAAATACTATGATTAATTGGGATTCAATACCAATAGCCTTTAATGTAGATACTGTGTTTGGTGAAACAATGGGATATAAAATAATTCCACTTTTTGTTTCGTCTGTTGGTCCTAATTCATCAACAAGTGTAGACATCATGTTAAAACAGAGTTCAACAGAAAGATTTAATATTAAAGCCTGGAGTTATAATCCTTTATATCAAAGTCCTTTAAATCCGGCCCAGGCAACTTGTATAGCCAATATCGCTAATAGTTTAGTGGAAGCTGGAGGTGATTTAGCAGTAAAGGTTTTTGCTCCTGAAGCTATATGTTTTTATGGTGGTATGAAAGCAGGTCTAAAAACTTATATGGAATGCCGAGAAAACGATTGTAATAAAAATCCAGCTTTCTGGGGTTGGTTATTGGCTGATTTCTTAGAAGGCTGTGTGACAGAATTTGTTCCTAATTCAAAATTTGCCTATACAGTTGAAGAAATTGTAAAAAATATTGCAAAAGGCAAGAAGGCTTTCGATGGGCTTGAAAATGTTAAGGATTGCATTAAAGCTTTTCTACCTCCTAATCCTCCTAAGGATTTGCCAATTATACCTGTTAGAGCAATGGATCCAAATGAAAAATACGGTCCAACCTCTTTTGATACAAGTAAAAATAAATACATTACAAAAACATCTCCATTTAACTATAGTATTCATTTTGAGAATGATTCTGCTGCAACAGCGGCTGCACAAGCCATTACGATAGTTGATACATTAGATAAATCAGTTTTTAATTTTTCTACTTTTAAATTAGGGAGCGTTACAATTGGAGACACTATTATAAACATTCCACAAGGAGTAAAATCTTACTTTACAGAAATAGATTTAACTAAAATTGGAACTTATTATGTATGCAGGATAAATGCCGGCCTAAATGAATTAACAGGAGTAGCAACCTGGACTTTTGAAACACTTGAACCATCTACTTTCCAGCTCACAACAGATGCACTTGCAGGAGTTTTACCACCAAATGTTCAATCGCCGAAAGGGCAGGCAAGTGTTAATTTTTCAGTTGAAACATATGATACAGTGTCACTTAATACGGCGATTGATAATCGTGCGCAGATATATTTCGACAATAATCTTCCTATTACTACTAACACCTGGCATAATAAAATCGACAATATAAAACCAAGTAGTTATGTTCATTTATTGCCCCCGAAATCAGATAGCGTTTTTACAATTGACTGGACAGGATTTGATGTGCCATCCGGCTTATTTACTTACAACATATATTATTCGATAAATGGAGACCCTTTCATCCTTTTATTGAACAACACAACAAACACTTCATTCCAATATCATGGGTTAATTGATTCTACATACTCTTTTTACAGCATAGCAACCGATAAAGCAGGTAATAGAGAGGCAGCAAAGATTAATGCAGATGCAACAACTTTGGTTGCTTTTCAAAAGTCAGATTCTATTTGCATTGGAGGAGATATTCTCTTTCCATCGGCCAAAACAAAGGTCGGAAATATTTATCAATGGCAGATTAACACAGGAACGGGCTATAATAATGTTGTAAATAATACTGTCTATTCCGGAGCTAATAAAGACACATTATCTCTCAAAGGGGTGCCAACTTCTAACTATGGAAATAGTTACCGTTGTATTATAAAAAATGGTTCATCCACTGATACATCGGTTGAATATATTTTGAAGTTTAAAAATTTATGGAAAGGCACTTCGAATACTTCCTGGCATAATCCATTAAATTGGGAGTGTGGTGCAGTGCCTGATGAGAATACAGATGTCATTATTAAAGAAGGAACCCTTTTCAAGCCTGTTATTAGTCAACCCGCAAGTTGCAGAAGCTTAACTATTCGTAACAGTTTGTTTTTAACTGTAAATAGTACTTTGAACATTAAAGGAAAAAAGTAATTGGCGCCTTCTGACTTTCCAGGCGGTAAGGAGGGCGACGTACTTACTGTAGAGTTTACTGTCTGTGGGGTACCTTGTATTGGACTAAACGGCGGAGAGGCGTTTTCGTCCTGCTGGGGTCTCCTTTTATAGCCTTTGTGCGACAGCAGGGACCCCGGCATGCACGTAGGGTCTCATGCTAACACACAAAAGCCTTGCTATGAAGACCCCGCTTCGACAAAACAAAAACATCTTTGGGAATTTACTTCAGGGTACGAGGGGGCGAAATCATTCACATACAAAATACCGTTGTTCACATACAAAGAACAATCGTTCGCACAGCATTTGCTTTTTAATGACTTGAAGTTTTTATCTTGCCAGTCTAAAACAACTTGATGAAAAAACTATTTGCACTCTGCTGCCTACTGTCAGCTTCTTTTACATATTCCCAAAGAGGCAGTGTTGGTATAGGCACCCCTACACCCAACGACGGGGCAGCATTAGAAATCAAAAGCAGCGGCAAAACGCTATTATTGCCTCGCCTTAGCACTGCAGCGCTTAACGGCATTTCTACCGCTGAAGCAGGAATGACAGCCTATGATTTGAACAAACGTAGTATGGTGGGGTATGTTGGATCTAAAGGCGCCAGTGTTATCAATCAGCCTTCTTTTAACGCCTTCTTTGCAGTAAGTACCGGTGTCTCTTATTCGCAAAGTTTTACAGCATCTTCAACATTTTTATTACAGTCTGTAAGCGTATACCTTAAACCTGAAACTAATGCGGTTATTACTTCTTTTACTATGACTATTTTTTCAGGTGCCGGCCGATCGGGTACTGTATTAGGCAGCACAAACCTGGTAATAAACGGCTCTGTGGCAGGTTACCAGGATTTTAACCTGAGTGGCTCAGGTATTACTATACAAAATGGCCAGGTCTACACATTTTCTGTTTCAATCAATGCTGGTGCCGGCTATTCAACTTCGGCTTCAATAGGTTCAAGTTCTACAAATGTTTATAGCGGAGGAGATCTTTATATCAATACTACCCGGTATGCAAGCAATGATTTAGCCTTTGATATAACGGCAGAAGGAGCGGGTAGCTGGCAGCAGTTTTTACTTTCTTCCGGTGATCAATCCATTTCTGGCAAACTTAGTCTCAATGGCGGTAACGCCGATGCTTTCACTATTTTAAATGGCGGCGATACCCGTATTTGGAATGATAACGGTACGGCAAACATTTCCTTTTATGCATCTAATGTTGGTACGGGCAACGGTAATGATAATGCAACTTTTGTTATAAGAAGCAATGGGCAAACCTTCAGTTTTAATGGCACCGGCGGCTCTGTTTCTTCTGATGAACGACTAAAGCAGGATATTGTTCCCCTTAATAACAGCCTGCAGAAAATAATGCAACTAAACGGCTACAGCTACCGCTTTAAAACAAAAGCTACTGACCCACACAAAGAAATTGGCGTACTGGCACAGGAAGTAAAAAAGGTGGTGCCCGATGCAGTATATACCGACGATAAAGGCATGTACTCGGTAAGTTATAATGCGTTGGTACCATTGCTAATTAATGCGGTAAAAGAACAGCAGGCGGAAATTGAAAAATTAAAATCGAACGATACTAAAGCTTTAAGCTTACAAAAAGAAAATGATACACTAAAGCAAAAACAACAAGACCTGACAAAGCGTATGGAACAATTAGAAGCTTTAGTAATGAAGCAGCAAAATTCAAGTGAAATAATTAGCAGGAAATAATCTTTTCGTCCTGCCGGGGTCTCCACCTCTTAGCCATGTGCGCAGCAGGGACCCCGGCATGCAGCGTAGGGTCTTATGCAAACACACAAAAGCCTTGTTATGAAGACCCGGCTATGAAGAGAAGAAAACAATGGGGTTTCGCCCTCTTACATCCGGGGCGTTAAGGCAAATTACGGTGCAGTTAACCTTCCTGTACCAGTAAAAGAGCTTCCATTACCCGAAAAAGTTACATTGCAAAAAGTAGCCTGAATCTTTCCGTTTACATGCGATACATATACTTTACCGTTACCAGCACTATACCAATTGATTCCATAATGCGAGGCGAGGTAAACCTGGTACACATTTCCTCCTTCAAAAGATGGCACGTTGTTAAGCGAATATTCGCCATCTTCCGGTTCTTTATTATTCCAGTAATGATGAAAGTACACGTTTATGTCAGGATAGCCCTGGCCCTTGTATCCACTTAAATTCCTTGAATTATACACCGCATCAAGTGACCAGGTTGCAGATGAAAAAGTAATATCGGGAATGGAACCAAAATCAACCTTATTATTTACAGGACTACATGGTGCAGTGACAGGCTTGTTAATTACTTTTATAAACACACTATCGTATTTGGGAGTGCTGCAATCGCGGTTGCTTGCGCTCATGTAAAACCAGCCTTCGTCGGCTTTTGAACAACTTGAAACAACATACGACGAATATAAACCAAGCACACCGGGAACAACGCTGTGGTGCCAGCTATAATCGATGTTTGCGCCATCGACTGTAGAAAGCCTTATTTCTTCGCCAGCGAAAAATGTAGTTTTAGATACAGTTATTTTGGCTGTACTTATTTTTTGACAAATAGGATTATCATCGCCTGTTGATTTCAGGCAACTTGACAGGATGATGGTTGCAATTGTTGCCACTGCAACTGTTAGCACGTAAGATTTCATTTTGGTTTTTTATTTGATTTTGAACATTAGATTGTTACACCTATAATCATTTTTGAAAAAATTAATTTGATATATATCTCCTACTAACGCATGATCACCTTTCGAAATTGCTTTAGTTGTTTGTTTATAAAATAAACAATTGCAGTAAAAGCACCACCAAATGATGAAGTACAATTAAGTTTTTCGTCCTGCCGGGGTTGTGTAACGAATGAAAAGATAATTAGGAT
>CAXUMK010000037.1:30962-32527 GCA_964251885.1 uncultured Segetibacter sp.
CTTTTCCATGTTGTGTCCCCTGTCGGTGTTCCTTCGTCCTGCCGGGGTCTCCACCTCTTAGCCATGTGCGCAGCAGGTACCCCCGCATGCAGCGCAGGGTTTCATGGCAACACATAAGCCTTGCTATAAAGACCCCGCTATGACAAACAACGGTTTGAAGAAAAAAAGGAGAAATAGAGTAACAATTATCATTATTATTTAATAGTAGTTATGATAAATAATGTATTTTAACAGGTCGAATACAATATTAGCGTTATGACACGAAAACCGAGATCAGATATACGAATTGGAACCTTAGAGAAAAAATTAGGTTTGCTTCCCGGCGCCATTAAGAATCCTGACGGAACTGATGCGCGAAGTGATAAAAAGCTGGGTACACTGCAGAAGGAATCCGCAAAGAAAGCAAAAACGTCAAAAAAGAAAACTAATAAGTCTGCTGCAACAGAAAAAAGCTCAGTTACAAGTAAGAAAACGGTTTCGAGGCCTACTTCAATAGACCAAAAGAAAGCATCCAAACGAAAAGTTAAAAGCAATCCTAGAACAACTTCCAAACTTGCAAAGAAGGTTCGTTCCGCTATAAAGAAAAGTATTAGGAAATGAGTACTTCACCCAAAAATTACTCAAGTAACGTTTTTGTAAATTGTCCCTTTGATCACTCTTACAATGATTTATTTGAAGCCATCATCTTTGCTATTCATGATTGTGGTTTCATTGCAAGGTGCGCCAGAGAAGAAGATGATGCAGGAAATGTACGTATTAACAAGATTATGAAAATAATAGATGAATGCAAATATGGTATACATGATATTTCAAAAGCTGATTTAGATGCCAATACCAATCTTGCCAGGTTCAACATGCCTTTAGAATTAGGAATATTTTTAGGTGCTCATCAGTATAGCCCAAAAGATCAGTATAATAAAGAAAAGAGGTCTCTAATTATGGATGTAGAACAATACCGATATCAGCAATTTATTTCCGATTTAGCAGGGCAAGATATTGCTAGTCATAATAGTGAACCAAATGCAGCTATTGTGAGTGTTCGTAATTTCTTATATACCAATTCTAAAAGAAAAACTATAGCAAGCGGACAATTTATATTTGAGAGATTTTCTATTTTTAATAATGATTTACCTGCGTATTGTGCAACCTTACATTGGGACAGAACTCAACTTGTTTTTTTAGAATATGCAACGTGTGTTACCGAATGGATAAAAAATAATAAATACTGAAAAGCACCCTGCTCTCCGTAGAATTCTTGCCCCCGCTGGTTTAAGTGTTTAGCAGGGCACTTTCGTCCTGCCGGGGTCTCCACCTCTTAGCCTTTATGCGCAGCAGGTACCCCGGCATGCAGCGAAGAGCTTGCCCCGCTTTTTTGCGGGGGTCTCATGGCAACACACAAAAGCCTTGCTATGAGACCCTGCTTAAACCAAAAATCAAATTCTCAGTACAACTAACAATTGAATAATTCATGCTGTAATAAGGTTTATATTTACTATAAAAAACAAATCTTTTATTTAGTGTCTGTCCGAAAACCTTCTAATCCAATACTGGCTTTGTTTTCAGAG
>CAXUMK010000038.1:0-32259 GCA_964251885.1 uncultured Segetibacter sp.
CATTTTACTGCATTCAATGCAAAGGGCGGAGAATGCAGTAATTTTTAAATTGAATTTATCCGGAATTAAACTGTAATCAATATGGATCTATTAATACCATCTTTTGGCTTGATCTTTTGGACATTACTTGCTTTTTTAATCGTGTTTTTTATTCTTAAAAAGTACGCATGGAAGCCGATTTTAAAGTCTTTAAACGAAAGGGAAGCAGGTATTGCAGCAGCTATTGCCTCTGCCGAGGATATGAAAGTGCAAATGGCTGCCATGAAAAATGAAAATGAGGCTATCTTAGCCGAGGCGCGTGACGAAAGAGCAAGAATGATTAAAGAGGCAAAAGATACTACGGCAAAAATGATTGCTGAAGCAAAAGACAGAGCTAAGACAGAATATGACCGCATACTTGCCGATGCACAGATCTCTATCGAGCACCAGAAAAATGCGGCATTAACCGACGTAAAAAACCAGGTAGGTAAATTAGTCATTGAAGTAAGTGAAAAAGTGCTTCGCCGCGAATTAGCCAACAAGGCCGACCAGGAAGGATTTATAAAACAACAAGCTGAAACAGTAAAGCTTAATTAGCTAATTTGCTGATTAGCTAATGTGCTAATGAGGCACATTCTAATTAGCACATTAGCATATTAGCAGATTAGCAAATTGAATTAAAATATGCTCAACCCAAGATTAGCCGGACGGTATGCGAAAAGCCTTTTAGACCTTGCAGTTGAAAGAAATCAACTGGGCGAGGTGCATAATGATATGCAATACATAAAAGCTGTTTGCAAGGCAAGCAGGGAATTCGTTTCGCTTTTAAAAAGCCCTGTTATACCGATTGATAAAAAAAATAAAGCTTTAACTGCCGTTACTACAGGAAAGATCGGCGAATTAACCGCCGCTTTCAATAAGCTTTTAATTAGTAAAAACAGGGAATTTTACCTGCCTGAAATTGCAGATGCTTTTATTGATCAGTATAATACTTTAAAAGGCATACATAAGGTTAAGCTGACAACAGCAGTACCGGTAAGCGATGAAGTGAAAGATGAAATTGTAAATAAAATAAAGAGTAAGACTGCATCGAATATAGAACTGGAATCGGTTGTGAATGAAGACATAATTGGCGGCTTCGTTCTTGAATTTGACAATAACCTGATTGATGCAAGTATACAGAGAGAACTGAGAAATGTGAAGGCACAGTTTGATAAGAATATGTACGTGAAGCAGATACGGTAGAAGTTGTGAATGGTGAATGGTGAGTTGTGAATGGTGAGCAGAGGCGGTTACAACAGTACAAGAGTGCGACGCAACGGATGCTTATTTGAAATACAAATGTTTGGTACAAAATAAATAACATGGCTCGCTACAATTTTGTAACGGGGCATATTTTCTAACTCTTCCTGCTCCCTTTATGGATGGGTACACTCCCTGTTCCTTTAGGGTTGGGACAAATAAATTTTATGGTTGAAATTAAGCCAGATGAAATATCAGCGATATTAAGACAACAGTTGAGCAGTTTTAATACATCAACAGACCTTGAGGAAGTTGGTACTGTGTTGCAGGTGGGCGATGGTATTGCCCGCATTTACGGGTTGAATAATGTACGAAGTGGCGAACTCGTCGAATTTGAAAACGGCGTAAAAGCAATCGCCCTTAACCTGGAAGAAGATAACGTAGGTGTGGTTTTAATGGGAGACCAGGACGCGGTAAAAGAAGGATCGACAGTACGCCGTACTGGTAAAATTGCATCTATAAAAGTAGGTGATGGAATGTCTGGCCGTGTTATCAACATGTTGGGTGATCCTATTGACGGTAAAGGCCCTCTTACCGGAGAATTGTACGAAATGCCGCTGGAACGCAAAGCTCCGGGAGTTATTTTTCGTGAGCCTGTAAAAGAGCCTTTGCAAACAGGTATTAAGGCGATCGATGCCATGATACCCGTTGGCCGCGGGCAGCGTGAACTGGTAATCGGCGACCGTCAAACCGGTAAGTCTGCCATTTGTGTAGATACCATCATTAATCAAAAGGAGTTTTACGAAGCCGGAAAACCGGTTTATTGTATATATGTCGCAATTGGGCAGAAAGCTTCTACCATTGCGGGTATCATGAAAATACTTGAAGAGCATGGGGCAATGGCTTATACCACTATTGTTGCTGCTTCTGCAAGTGATCCGGCTCCGCAACAGTTTTATGCACCTTTTGCCGGGGCTGCGTTAGGCGAATTTTTTAGAGATACAGGCCGTCCCGCATTGATTATTTACGATGATCTTTCAAAACAGGCTGTTGCTTACCGCGAAGTATCTTTGTTATTAAGAAGACCTCCCGGACGGGAAGCTTATCCCGGTGATGTATTTTACCTGCACAGCCGTTTGCTCGAAAGATCTGCAAAGGTTATTTCTAAAGACGAGATTGCCCAGAAGATGAACGATTTGCCTGAAAGCATTCGTCATTTGGTGAAAGGCGGAGGTTCGTTAACAGCTTTGCCGATCATTGAAACCCAGGCTGGTGACGTATCTGCTTACATTCCTACAAACGTGATCTCTATTACCGACGGACAGATATTTTTAGAAGGTAACCTGTTTAATGCAGGTATTCGTCCGGCAATCAACGTTGGTATTTCGGTAAGTCGTGTAGGAGGTAATGCACAAATAAAGTCCATGAAAAAAGTAGCTGGTACATTAAAACTTGACCAGGCTCTTTACCGCGAAATGGAAGCGTTTTCAAAATTCGGTGGTGACCTCGATCCTGCAACAAAAGCTGTATTGGACAAAGGTGCGCGAAACGTTGAAATACTAAAGCAATTGCAATACTCGCCAATGGTGGTTGAGAAGCAGGTTGCGATAATCTACCTCGGTACCCAGGGATTACTGACAAATGTGCCCGTAAAAAGAGTGAAAGAGTTTGAAGAGCATTTTCTGACTGAATTGGAAAACAGAATGCCCGAACTGTTGGCCGAATTTAAAAAAGGCAATTTACCCCAGGATGCCGTAAACAAAATGGTTGATTTGGCTAAAAGCCTTATGGGTAATTACAAGTAGTTTTTTCTAAATAAATTTATATAAACTGCCCCTTTTGGGGCACTTTTGTTTTTATTAAGGTTGAAGGAAAGGCATTACGGTAGTAAACGAAATATTTGCAGGCAAAATCTGCAAGAAGGAATTGTATAGTGGCAATGCATCAAAATGTGTAATGAGTTTTATGGGCCAGGCAGAATTACTACTATGAATCATTGTTGCGTCGCACACTTTTACCATTTGTTCCATATTCAGCCATGCACAAACCCTGCAAAAAGAAAATACTTAGATTTGAAACATGGAAAAGAAAACCGAAATAAAAGAATACATGCTTTCAAGCGACCGTTTGCCGCTTTTTTTAGTTGGTGAAAGTTTGGAAACCTTAAAAGAATTAGAAAGCGATACAGTTGATTGCATTATTACAAGTCCGCCGTATTGGAGCCAAAGAGACTATGCAAATGGAGGAATTGGATTAGAAGATAAACCACAGGATTACATCCATAATTTGTTACTCATTACAAATGAACTTAAAAGGGTTTTAAAACCAACCGGCTCTTTTTGGTTAAACTTAGGTGACACATACAACAATAAATGCTTGCAAGGTATTCCCTGGCGTGTAGCTTTAGCAATGACCGATAATCAAAAATGGACTTTAAGAAACAGTATAATTTGGAATAAGCATAAGGGCGGACTGCATAGTAGTAATGACCGTTTAAGAAATGTGCATGAAAATGTATTCCATTTTGTAAAGAGCGCTAAGAATTATTTTTATAATGCAGATGCAATAAGAACAAAACCACGGGAGACTATCGTAAAAAATGGTTCGGTTATTTCAGCCACCGGTGTTAGTGGAGTTCGCTATAAAAGGCAAATTGAGCTTTCAACGAATCTAACTGACAAAGAAAAACAAAGTGCTTTTACCGCTTTGAATGAAATTCTAAGGAAAATTACATTAGGCGAAGTATCCGACTTCAGAATGATAATCAGAAATCAGCAACGAACTACTCATTCTGATTCATCAAGTGTTTCAGGCAGAGCTAAAGAATTGCGTGATAAAGGCTTTTACTTGCTTATGTATCATCCTGACGGTACATTGCCAAATGATGTATGGGACATTATTCCGGAAGATACACAGAAACGCGAAAAGCATTTTGCAGCTTTTCCTGAAGACCTGTGCAGACTTCCAATTTTATCAACCTGCCCTGAAAATGGAATTGTTTTAGACCCCTTCTGCGGAACGGGTACTGCAAATAAAGTTGCCTTATCTCTTGAACGAAAATCAATTGGTATTGACATTTCAGATGAATACATAGATTTAGCACAAAAAAGAACCGGAATTAATGGATACAATTTTGCTTTCTGAGTTATTTACCATTCCTACAGATGCGGAAAACCAGGACTGGAATGCAATTGTTGCCAATCAACATTGCACATTTCTCAATAGGAAATGCATTAAAGTACGCAAAAGTGAGCCGGACATTTCTATCGGCTCATGCAGCGTCAAGTATGGAAAAGAACTTAATGACGTAATCATTTGTCCACATCGTTTGATTGAGAAACGAAAAATCTTCCTTGATTGTATTCACTTATTATCACTTCACGAACCGGGAAACGATTTACATGTAGTTCCTGAACTTGCCATCCCCGGAGGAACTATCGATTATTTTCTTGCTTCCACGAAAGAAGGAAAGGTGATTGATTTTGTAGGCGTTGAACTTCAAACCGTAGATACAACAGGTACGGTTTGGCCAGTCAGGCAAAGGTTTTTGCAATCAAAGGGAATTGCCGTTAAAGATAAAGAAACAGATTCTGTAAAGACTTTTGGAATGAACTGGAAAATGACGGCAAAGACAATTCTGGTTCAACTGCATCACAAAATCCAAACCTTTGAACATCTTAGTAAACATCTGGTTTTAGTTGTTCAAAATCACCTGCTTAATTATATGGAAGAGCAATTTTCTTTTGACCACATTTCCAAAGTCGCCCGGCTTGGCGACTCAATGCATTTTCATTCTTACAATTTAGACAAGAGAGAAAACCGCTATCATTTACAATTGGCAGACAGGCTTAGCACAGACAGTAATGGAATAGCGAAGTGTGTTGGCTTACAAGCGGAAGCGAAAATTGAGCTGGAGATTATTTTTAAATCCATTCAGGCAAAACTTAGTGAACGTACTCTTTTTACTTTATAAGCTGTTGTACTAAAACTGCATGCAAGAATAAAATTTTACCGGATGCGAAGCAGCCTATGAAGTTGGGGGAATTCAGCGTCTTTGCAAATTTTGCTAACTCAGTTATAAGACTGATTATTTTCAATTCTACCCCTGGGCAATAATAATATACCTGCCATTACCCAGCAACCAATATTTGCTCAAAAAACAAATCAGGACTTCTATACTTCACGCCAGATAAGATTCACGCTAACGGGATAAGTAGTGCATTGCTGAATAATGAACAAAAGTATAAGTGTGCGACGCAACGATGTGAAATAGTAGTAATGCAGCCCGGCTCCAAAAAAAAGTCACTGCGCACTTTTATGCGCGGGGAAGTATAATACCCTTACTGGCAAGCTCTTTTTATTATACGAGTATTATTAATTTATAAATTCTGTATTTATGCCTTATGTAAAATCAGTACAAAATTCTTCTACACCTGTAGAAATTTATTATGAAGATTGGGGAACAGGAAAGCCGGTAGTATTTATTCACGGATGGCCGCTCGACCATCAAATGTGGGAATACCAGTTAACCTATCTTGCCGGTCAGGGTTTGAGATGTATAGCGTATGACCGCCGCGGTTTTGGTAAATCAGACCGTCCCTGGACAGGCTATGACTATACAACTTTAGCAGGCGACCTGAAAGCATTGCTTGATGAGCTCGACCTGACCGATGTGACATTGGTGGGCTTTTCGATGGGCGGTGGCGAAGTAGCACGCTATTTTAGTTTATATGGCGGGGCACGTGTATCGAAAGTAGTATTGGTAGGTTCTATAGTGCCATATATGCTTAAAACGGAAGACAACCCGGATGGAGTGCCAAAGGAAATGTTTGATGAATTTGCACAAAAATTAAAAGATGACCGGCCAGACTTTCTGGAAACTTTTGGAAAAATGTTTTATGGCGTTAATCTGATACAACATCCTGTAAGCAGTGCGCTTCTTCACTGGTCGTGGAGAATTGCCTCGCAAGGTTCGCCTAAGGCTACGCTCGATTGTATGGATGCTTTTGCCAAAACAGATTTCCGCCAGGATGCTGCAACCATTCATGTGCCGACTCTTATCATTCACGGCGATGCCGATAAGACCGTTCCAATTGAAACTTCTTCACGCAAAGCTGCACGTATCATTCCCAATGCCGAACTGGTTGTGTACGAAGGAGCGCCACACGGATTGTTTTATACAGAAAGAAACAGACTTAACAGCGATATACTGCAATTCATTTAGTTAGATAATAATAAAACCACATAGGCACAAAGGGCACAGAGTTTTGTAGATAGTTATTCTGCATGAAAGCTTTCGCTGCTTTTTGTTTATGTGGTTTTAATCTTTTTGAGTAAAAGAGAGAACGATGAAATGCTTTTATAAAACTCCTTTCGTTGAGGGCAAATAGTTGCTTAGCGGGTCTCTCTTTACAGCCATTTTTATTGCTTTTGCAAAAGCTTTGAAGATCGCTTCAATTTTATGGTGTTCGTTTTCACCTTTGCATTCAATGTTCAAATTGCATTTGGCTGCATCGCTAAAAGATTTGAAAAAATGAAAGAACATTTCGGTGGGCATTTCTCCAATTTTCTCACGCTCAAATTCTGCATTCCATACTATCCAGTTTCTTCCGCCAAAATCTATCAGCACTTTTGCCTCTGCTTCGTCCATTGGTAATGCGAAGCCATAGCGTTCCATTCCTCGTTTGTCTGCTAAGGCTTTGGCAAAAGCTTCTCCTAAAGCAATTCCCGTGTCTTCTATCGTGTGGTGTTCATCAATGTGCAGGTCACCTTGCGTTGTTATTTTCAGATCCATTTTTCCATGCCTCGCAATCTGGTCGAGTATATGATCGAAAAAGCCAAGACCTGTAGAAATGGCTGATTTACCACTTCCGTCTACGTTTAAATCAATACTTATTTTGGTTTCATTGGTATTGCGTTCGTAATGTACTTTTCGCAGACCCAGTTTCAAAAATTCGTAAATATCGTTCCATGCTGTAGTCTCCAAAGCGATTACTTTTTCGAGTTCGGCCCGCGCATCTTTTATTTCGGCTTCGCCGAGATTAGAATCGTTATTCAACCAGATTGCTTTGCAGCCGAGATTTTTTGCAAGCTGCACATCGGTTATTCTGTCGCCAATTACATAAGAGTTGGGAATATCATAATTTTCATTGTTAAGATAAGAAGTCATCATACCGGTTTGCGGCTTGCGTGTGGGAGCATTATCAGCAGGAAAAGTGCGGTCGAAATGTTGCGCGCTAAAATGGATGCCTTCGTTCTCAAGGCTCTTCATAATGAAGTTTTGAACAGGCCAAAAAGTATCTTCAGGAAAAGAAGGTGTGCCCAAACCATCCTGGTTACTTACCATCACCAATTCATAGTCAAGCTCTTTTGAAATCCTGGTCATGTTTTCAAATACATGCGGATAGAACACCAGTTTGCTAAAATCGTCTATCTGGTAAGTGGGAGGAGCTTCGTTAATAAGTGTACCGTCGCGGTCTATGAAGAGTATTCGTTTCAAATGAAAATGATTTGGTTGTGTCCTGCAAAGCTATTAATTAGATCATAGAGTTTTTTTGAAAAAAAAGGATCGCTTTATTGCAGGCAGACAAAAACTTTACATTCTAATTAGTATCTTAACGCCTCATAGATTTTATTTCAAATGAAAAGAAAAGACTTTATCAGAAGCAGCAGTTTATTAACTGCAGGATTAGTATTGAACAAACTTTCTTTTGCCGAATCGTATAAAAATTTTCCGGCAGTTCGTGTTCCTCTTGGTAAGCGTAAGTTTCACAGCAATGCAGTCGAGGCAGCTATTACAGAGTTTAAGGCAAACGTAAAAAATGAAGAATTGGGATGGCTTTTTGAAAACTGTTTCCCCAACACTTTAGATACAACCGTAACATTTGAAGTGAAAAACGGCAAGCCCGATACTTATGTAATTACAGGCGACATAGATGCTATGTGGCTGCGCGACAGCAGTGCGCAGGTGTGGCCTTATCTCCAGTTTATAAAAAAGGATACTGATCTAAAGCAGTTGATAGCAGGTGTTATTCACCGGCAAACTGCCTGCATTTTAAAAGACCCTTACGCAAATGCTTTCTATGGCGATGATAAAAAAGTGGGCGATTGGGCAAAGGACTTGACCGATATGAAACCCGGCGTGCATGAGCGCAAATGGGAGATCGACTCTTTGTGTTATCCCATACGATTGGCCTATCATTACTGGAAAGACACGGGCGATACCGAACCCTTTGATGAACAATGGCAGCAGGCTATCAAAACAATACTGCGGGTTTTTCGCGAACAGCAGCGCAGGGAAAACCTCGGTCCTTACAAGTTTCAAAGAGAAACCGCTACGTCAACCGATACACAGCCGATGAGCGGTTACGGCTATCCTGTTAAGCCTGTTGGCCTTATATGCTCTGCTTTCAGGCCGAGTGATGATGCTACTTTGTATTCGTTTTTAATCCCTTCCAACTTTTTTGCAGTTACCAGTTTACGGCAGGCGGCAGAAATGATGAATACGGTGGCAAAAGATAAAGCAACAGCCGAAAAATTAGCAAGTCTTGCGGCAGAGGTGGAGAAGGCAATACAGCAATATGCCATCGTTGACCATACAACTTACGGAAAGATATATGCTTACGAGGTGAATGGTTACGGCAGTTATAACCTGATGGATGATTCGAATATACCCAGCCTTTTGTCTCTGCCTTATCTTGGCGCTATACAAAAAACTGACCCTGTTTATATCAATACCCGCAAATTTGTGCTTTCCGAAAACAACCCGTTTTATTATAAAGGCAAAGCAGCCGAAGGAGTTGGAGGTCCGCATGTGGGAAAGGATATGATTTGGCCGATGAGCATTACGATGAGAGGCCTCACCAGCAGCAGCGATACAGAAATGAAATATTGCATTGATACTTTACAAAAATCACACGCCGGTCTTGGCTTTATGCATGAGTCGTTTCATAAAGACGACCCCAAAAACTTCACCCGTTCGTGGTTTGCCTGGGCCAACACTTTGTTTGGTGAATTTTTATGGAAAGTATATAAAGAAAAGCCACATTTGCTTGTGTAGTTTTTTTGAGTTAAGTGACTAAAAGGATAAGATAGATTTTTTGTAGCCAAACAGTATCTTTCTATTTCACATTCGTTGCGTCGCACACTTGTACTGAATCATTTTTTTCAGCATATAATTGCCACAAAGGCACGAAGACACCAAGGAATTGTACTTTTTTGAGTCTTTGAGTCTTCGTGGCAAAAAGAGGCTGCACAAAGGACTTCAAAGCACAAGTGTGCGACGCAACGATGTACCATGAAGAACAAATGCCGGTAACACAATCAAAATAATATCTAACGAATGAAACAGTTAGGAATCTATCGCTGGGTAATATGCTTGCTGCTTTTTTTTGCCACTACGATCAATTATTTAGACAGGTCTGTGATCAGCTTATTAAAAGCTCCGTTAGAAAAAGAGTTTCACTGGAAGGAATCGGATTATTCCAAAATAGTAATTGCTTTCCAGGTGGCTTACGCAATAGGATTGCTGGGAGCGGGCAGAATAATAGACCGCATAGGAACCAAAGCAGGTTACGCATTATCGCTGATACTTTGGAGCTTATCGGCAATGGGACATGCGCTTGTAAAAAGCACATTTGGTTTTGGTGTTGCACGTGCCTTTCTCGGCATAAGTGAAGCAGGCAATTTCCCGGCTGCAATAAAGACTGTAGCTGAATGGTTTCCCAAAAAAGAACGTGCCTTCGCTACAGGAATTTTCAACTCAGGTACAAATGTGGGAGCTATACTTGCTCCTTTAACCGTTCCTTTTATAGCCTCAACCTGGGGATGGCAATGGTCTTTTATCATTACGGGTGCGATAGGTTTTATATGGCTTATTTTATGGTTTTTGTTTTATGAGATTCCTGCGAAACATAAGCAGTTGAGCCAAGCAGAGTTTGACTACATACACAGCGATGCAGACGAAGCGCCTGTTGCTGTTGCCAATGACGAAGCGCCGAAGAATGTATCATGGTCAAAGCTTTTAAGCTTCAGGCAGACGTGGGCATTTGTTGCAGGAAAGTTTTTGACTGACCCTATCTGGTGGTTTTATTTGTTTTGGCTGCCCTCATTCTTAAAAGCCCAATATCACATTGAGGGAACTAAGTCATCTTTACCAATAGCCCTTGTGTATACGATGGCTTGTGTTGGCAGCATTGGCGGTGGATTGCTGCCTTTGTACTTTATAAAAATTGGATGGGAAGTAAGGCGTGCCCGCAAAACGTCAATGCTTATTTATGCATTGTGTGTTATTCCTGTTGTTTTTGCGCAATGGCTGGGTTCTGTAAATATGTGGCTGGCAGTACTAATTATAGGCCTGGCTGCTTCGGCGCACCAGGCTTGGTCTGCAAATATTTTTACCACCTCTTCAGATATGTTTCCAAAAAAAGCGGTGGCATCAGTAACGGGAATTGGTGGTATGGCCGGAGCTGTCGGAGGTATACTAATTGCCTGGCTTGCAGGCTTGCTGTTCGACTATTACAAAGCTCTTGGTACTATTGAGGTTGGCTATTACATCATGTTTATTATTTGCGGCTTGTCTTATATTACCGCATGGCTGCTGATGCATCTGCTGGCGCCGAGATTACAAAGGGTGGAAGTGTAAGAAACGGTTTGGACTGTGCTCTTTATTTACGATAGCAAATCATTACTCACAAATTCTTTATTCACCTTTTCTCATTCCAGCTTAAAATTAGTTTTCTGTTTAAATGACTAATACTATACATTTAATCAGAATTGTACACATACGTGCTTTTGATGTATTTAATAAACGCAAATACACCAGCCGCAAAAACTACTTTTTCAAAAACCATCTTGCCATATATGTATATCGAAACCAATCAAACTGCTGATACAGCTTCAGGTTACAATCCTTCAAAAAAAGCCACTTCTTATGGCGCTTTTGTACCTGATGTACGCAAGCAAGAAAAATAAATATATCGTAGCAAATTTATTTACATTCAGAAAAATTCCTTATGAAAACAAACGAGAGCAAAGGGGTGACAATTCTTGTAGCCGCTATAGTTTTAGCCGCTTTCTTTATGCCTTGGATTACGTTCTTTGGTGCAAGTATCAATGCATGGAGTATACTTTTTGGAGAAGTTGGTGGGTTAGTTAATACACCTTTTAAATATGTTTCGCTTTTCATTCCAATTTCGACTGCCATTATTATTTATGAAGAGGCGTTCAACGATAAGAAATATACAATATCAAAACAACTTTTGCTTCTGTTGCCTATCTTGGCATTTATTATTATTGCTTTAGTTATTGCGGCGAAAATTAACGATAGTGGGGGAAGAATAGAAGGTTCTGATTTTGGTAATCTTTTCAAATTTTTTGGGATTGGTTTTTGGTTGACCTTAATTGGCTCAATAATTTTACCTTTTTTAAATCAACAACAAGCCGTAGAAAAGAATATTAATGCCACTTCTTATGTCGTTGGCATTTCTATGATAGCGGCTCTTGGCGGATTTCTTTTCGGCTTTGAAACGGCTGTGATATCGGGCGCAGAAAAAACCATCCAGCAATTATGGTCGCTAAGTTCAGGAAAGCTGGGCTTTACTGTAGCCTCAAGCCTGATCGGAACTGTTATAGGTTCGCTGGTTGCCGGAACTCCTGCGCAGCAATATGGAAGGAAAAAAGTATTAACGGTGATTGCGTTGCTATATATCATATCAGCAGTTGGTTGTGCGCTTACGCCACTATGGTTTTTGTTTGTTATGTTTAGATTTTTAGGCGGACTTGCTGTCGGCGCTTCATCGGTAGTAGGACCTATGTATATTTCAGAAATTGCTCCCGCAAAAATCCGTGGCAGGCTTGCAGGCTCTTTTCAGCTAATGATCGTTACAGGCATTTTTATAGCATACCTCACTAATTTCTTTTTTGTAAATATGGGTGATACCGGCTGGCGCTGGATGCTGGGTATTATGACGATACCTGCAACCTTATTTGCCATTCTGCTGCGCTTCATTCCCGAAAGCCCCCGCTGGCTGGTAATGAATAGCCGCGATGAAGAAGCAAAGGCAGTTTTTGCCAAAACAGGTGAAGTCAACTCAATCGGGCTGATTAAGGAAGAACATGAATTGTCAAAGTCAGGTATAAAAGAAAGTTTGTTTAACGGCAAATACAATAAGCCTATTTTATATGCAGTGTTACTGGCTATGTTTAACCAGTTATCAGGAATAAATGCTATTCTATATTATGCACCACGCATTTTTGAAATGGCGGGTTTCAGTAAAGCGCAGGCCTTTTTGCAGCCTGTTTACATCGGCGCCGCAAACCTTTTGTTTACGATAATTGCAATGACAGTGATTGATAAATTTGGTAGAAAAACGCTGCTGCTGATCGGTTGCGTTGGTTTAGTTGTATTTCTTGGATTGACTGCAAATGCATTTCATGGAGGAGGTTCATTAGGCAAAAATGTTTTGTTTTACCTGTTGGGATATATCGCCTTCTTTGCCTTTTCGCAGGGAGCGGTTTTGTGGGTATTTATCTCAGAGATATTTCCCAACTCGGTTCGTTCGCAGGGCGGTTCGTTGGGAAGTTTTACACATTGGATAATGGCTGCAATCATTTCATGGACATTTCCGGTTATTGTTGAAGGAAGCCCTAATGGTGGCTTTTACTCTTTTGTTTTTTATGCTGTTATGATGCTGGCCGCCTTACTGTTTATATGGAAGGTAATGCCAGAAACAAAAGGAAGAACACTGGAACAAATTCAAAAAGATTTGGGAATTAGCTGATCAAACCGTACCTGGCTTGATAAAATGTACTTCAGTCCTATCAGCCGCGATGATATCAATAAAAATGCGAAACTCATTCAAAAATCCTGGTTTATTAACAGGTAAAGATTGGGATTAATAATTACTTTTAACCCTTACCGTTGTTCTAAAGCGGTATAGGTTTTTTAAATATCGCTCATCCTTAAAAAAGCACTTTGCATACAAACCGTCTTTTCTATATCACAGTCATTTTCTTAATATTTGCCGCCACAGGTTGCCAGAGCCATTCTTCCACAGAAAAAAAAACAGCATCAGCGCCAGGCCTCTTTACTTTATTACCCCCTTCGCAAACCCATGTTGACTTTAATAATAGTTTAGTAGAGGGTTTAAATACAAACGTTTTAATTTACGAATATTTCTATAACGGCGGCGGCGTATGTGCAGGAGACGTAAACGGAGATGGTCTTGACGATCTCTATTTTTCAGCAAACATGACAGATAACAAGTTGTATCTCAATAAAGGGAAGATGCAATTTGAAGATATAACCGCCGTTGCCGGTGTTGCAGGCAGACCCGGGCCCTGGAAAACGGGGGTTACTATGGTGGATATTAATGGCGATGGCAAAAAGGATTTGTATATTTCTTACTCAGGAAAATTAAGAGGTACGCAAAGGGTTAAGCAGTTATTTATAAATGAGGGAAATGATGCGAATGGCGTCCCGCACTTCAGCGAGCAGGCGCAAAAATACGGATTAGATGACTCTTCCTATACCACACAATCTGTTTTCTTTGATTATGACAGAGACGGAGATTTAGATGTGTTGTTATTAAACCACAGCATTGTAAGGCGAACGACATTAGACGAAGCGACCATTCAGCAGTTACTAAAAGAGAACGATCATAATAGCGGACTAAAACTGCTGCGGAACGATGATGGTCACTTTCATGAAGTAACACAGCAGGCAGGCATAAAAAGTACTGTTTTATCTCACGGTCTGGGCGCCGCAGTAGCTGATATTAACGGGGACGGATTGCCCGACATTTATATATCCAACGATTACCTCGAACCTGATTTTTTATATATTAATAATGGAAATGGAACCTTTACCGACAAGCTTCAAAAAAGCCTCGGCCATACCTCCTTTTTTTCTATGGGTAATGATGTTTCAGATATTAATAATGACGGGCTCAACGACATTTTTACCCTCGATATGTTACCAGAGGATAATCACCGGCAGAAATTATTATTTGCTCCGGATAACTACGAAAAAATAGATATTAATATCCGTTCCGGGTTTTATTACCAGTTCATGAGCAACATGTTTCATGTGAATAATGGCAATGGAACTTTTAGCGAGATAGGCCAGCTATCAGGCATCTCAAATACCGACTGGAGTTGGGCTCCTTTGTTTGCTGATTATGATAATGACGGGTGGAAAGATTTGTACGTGACCAATGGATACCAGAGAGATTACACCAATCTTGATTTTCTAAAATACATGGGCGATTATCTGCAAAACAGGCAGGTAGCAAGAAGCGATCTGCTGGATCTGGTAAGTAAAATGCCTTCTTCGAATGTAGTAAACTATTTATTCAAAAATAATGGTGATCTCACTTTCTCTAATGTTGGAAAAGAATGGGGAATAGTTTCGCCCTCTAACAGCAATGGAGCCGTTTATGCTGATTTAGACAACGATGGTGATCTCGATTTGATTGTTAACAATATAAATCAACCCGCTTTTATTTATGAGAATAAAGCAAACAGTCAATTGAACAATCATTACCTGAAAGTAAAACTGCAGGGGTTGGGGAAGAATACCGATGGCTTAAGCGCAAAGGTTACTCTGTACAATAATGGCAGGCAACAGTACCTTGAACAGATGCCAACACGTGGATATCAATCGAGCGTTTCACCCATTCTTCATTTTGGATTGGGAAAAGAAAATAAAATTGATTCTTTACTGGTGACCTGGCTAAGCGGAAAACAACAGTTGATTACAAACGTAAAAGCAGATCAGCTACTGACAATACAGGAAAAAGATGCAAAGCCAATAAAGCTTATAAAACAACCTGTGCAAACGTTATTTAAAGAAGTTGCCGCACCCATAAAATACATTGCTGCAAACAATACAATCAATGATTTTAAAAGACAGCCTCTTTTAGTGAACCCGCTTTCTTTTTTGGGACCGTGTTTAGCAAAGGGAGATGTGAACGGCGATGGTCTTGATGACATTTTTGCTGGCGGAGGAAGCGGGCAGGCATGTGCTATTTATATTCAGCAAAAGAATGGAAGTTTTATTCAAAAAAGTGAACCTGCATTTGATGCAGATAAAGCTTGTGAAGATGCTGATGCCTTGTTCTTTGATGCCAACGGTGATGGTTTTAAAGACCTGTATATTGCAAGTGGAGGTTATCATAATTTTGCTGCCGCAGATGCAATGCTTCAGGACAGGTTATACTTAAATGATGGTAAAGGAAATTTTACCAGGAGCAACAATGCATTGCCCGAAATGCATGTGAGTAAAAGTTGTGTTCGTGCTGCAGATGTAAATGGCGACGGATTTCCTGACTTGTTTATAGGTGGAAGAGTAGTCCCCGGACGTTATCCCGAAACTCCTCAAAGCTATTTGCTTATCAACGATGGCAAAGGGCATTTTAAAGATGAGACCGCATCAATAGCTCCGGCACTGCAAAAGATTGGAATGGTGACCGATGCAACATGGATTGATATGAACGGAGATAAAAAAAATGACCTGGTAGTTGTTGGCGAATGGATGCCGGTAACGGTATTTATAAACAATAACGGAAAGCTGGAAAACAAAACTGATAGCTATTTTTCAAAACAATACAGTGGCTGGTGGAATAAAATTTCAACAGCAGATTTTAATCATGATGGTAAGCCCGACCTTATTATAGGTAACCAGGGTTTGAATACCCAATGCAAAGCAACCGATAAAGAACCAGCGGAAATGTTCTACAAAGATTTTGATGACAATGGATCAATTGATCCTATTCTTTGTTTTTATATCCAGGGTAAAAGTTATCCTTACGTAACGAGGGACGAATTGTTTGAACAAATGAGTATGATGCGAACACGCTTTGCCGATTATAAAAGTTATGCAGATGCCGGGCTTAAAGATCTTTTTACAGAAGAAGAGTTAGCAAATGTAAATCATTTGAAAGCGGATTACCTTCAAACTGCTTATTTTGAAAGTGGAGCAGATGGTAAGCTGCATGAGAAAAATTTACCGCTGCAGGCGCAGTTTTCCCCGGTTTATACTGTTACATTGATGGATTATAATAAAGACGGCAACGAAGATGTTTTGCTGTGCGGCAACATCAATCATGCACGTCTGCGGTTTGGGAAATACGACGCGAATTACGGTGTATTGTTACAAGGAGATGGAAAAGGCGGTTTTACCTATATCAACCAGCAGCAATCGGGCTTTGACTTGTGGGGCGATGTAAGAAGTGTTCTTACTATAAACAATACTTTACTTTTTGGTATAAACCAGCAGGCGATAAAAGCGTATAAAGCAAAATAACATGAGTAAACGGCTTCCATTTTTTGTCTTCATTACAATGCTTGTAATCTTTGTTGGCAGCAGTTGTAAAAACCATTCTGTAAACTCTTCTTTAGACAATAAGGACATTAGTCATGTAATTACTCAAATGACCGAGCTAATGGTGCACGATGTTACCAACCCTCCTTTGGCATCGCGTTTCTTTTCTTATGCATGCCTCGCAGGTTATGAAGTTGTATCACAAAACGATTCGAAGTTTAAAAGCATGCATAGCATTTTAAACGATTATCCTGCTCTTCAAAAGCCGGACTCTATTACCGGTTATTCACCAAGGTTAAGTGCAGTATTGGCTATGATGGAAACAGCGAAGAAAATGCAGCCATCAGGTAAACTGTTTGAGGAATATGAAAAACGTTTTCTGGACTCTTGCTCGAAGATTGGATTTTCAGAGGAAGCGATAGCTCAATCAAAAAAATATGCGGTTGCAGTAAGTAAAAAAATACTGGCTTATGCAAAAGCAGACAGGTATAACAAGACGAGCAATTATCCTAAGTACACTCCTCAAAATAAAGAAGGAACCTGGTATCCAACCCCGCCTGCTTTTATAGCTGCAATAGAACCTTACTTTAAAACAATAAGACCTTTCACTTTAGATACAAGCGCCCAGTTTATTCCTCCGCCACCTGTTGCATTTTCAAAAGATAAAAATTCAGCTTTCTATAAGCAAATGTTGTTAAACTACAAAGAAACGCTGCCCGAAGAGCATCGTGCTATTGCAGCTTTTTGGGATTGTAATCCCTTTGCCGTGCAGGACGACGGTCACTTATTGATCGGCCTTAAAAAAATCTCTCCTGGCGCTCATTGGCTGGGTATAACAGGAATTGCCTGTAAAAAAAAGAACAAGAGCTTTGAAGAAACGATGCTCATTTATACTGCTGTATCTGTTGGCTTAACCGATGCTTTTATTTGCTGCTGGAATGAGAAATACCGCAGCAACCGTATTCGCCCCGAAACGGCGATCCGTAAATATATAGATCCAACCTGGAGCCCGTTAATTCAAACTCCGCCCTTTCCTGAATATCTTAGCGGGCATGCAGACATTTCGGCTTCATCGGCTACTATACTTACTCATTTTTTCGGCGACAACTTCAGTTACACGGATACTGTAGAAAACCGGTATGGTCTTATGCCAAGAAGTTTTACATCTTTTCAAAATGCAGCCATCGAAGCAGGCATTTCAAGATTTTACGGAGGCATTCATTTTATGGACGCCATCACCAATGGAAGAGCACAAGGACTGAAAGTAGGAGAATGGGTGTTGCGTAAAATTTCAAAATAGTTACTCATGTATACTTAAAGCCGTATAAAAAAGTGCAATACATTTTTTGAACCGGGCTGCATTGCTACTATTAGGCATCGTTGCGTCGCATTCCGTTCATCGGTATTGCTGCTATTGAGCTTTGTTTATGTTTTGCTTTGACAGAATGTGTTCGTTTTGATTTTATGACACAGCCATAATGAATGTGTCTTCATAGGATCATTTTTTCTTTCTTTTCTTCTGCCCGTAGTATTGTTTTGTTCATACCTCCTTCGTATATTCCGTGGCAATTTCCACGGTAAAGCAGGAGAAGAGTAAAACAAGACAAGGAACTGACTAAAACAAAAGGGATCCTTAGAGTTGACGGATAAAGATTTTAAATATAGCCGTTCATTTATTCATCTTAAAACTACCTGCCATGGCTAAGCAAAAAGACCAGTATTTTGTTGGCAAATAGGCAACATATCTTACTATTTATGGAAGAATATACCCTGTATGCGTACCATACCTGCTCAAGTGCACCAAAGCCAGGTAGTAAAAGAAAACAGCAAAACAAACGGTGCAAGTACCCGGATGGGTAGCAGCTTCAGAACTATGTTTGCAAGTGCATTGCCCTTTCCCAGAAGCTTCGATATGCAGACAAGATTCAGGGGAGCATTAAGAAATTGGCTGAAATACAGCCCGCAGACGTCTAAACCCCCGGAGGTATTGCTCTACCTTAACCAGTTTTCTTTTAATGAAGCTGCAAGGCTCGAGGGAATACTTAAAGTGCCTTTAAGCCTTACATTGACACAAACCAATGAACTGGTATTGCAGATACCATCGTTCATACCAAAAAAAGCCATTGCAGCGCCAGACCATGTTACCAAAATACAAATGACCATTGTAGCTGTCTGTTGCGATATACCCACTGCTATGCCTGTTGATAAAACAGAAACTGTTCTAACTATCCCATTTAACTACACTACACAACTCCGACCAGGACATTTCATTGCCCCTGCGAATGTCTCTTGATAGTCTTACGTTAGTAGTAGTGTCCATGAAATTCTTTACAAACGAGGCTGGCAATATAAACCTTAAAGAGAAACGATGGCTGCCTTCACAGATAGTGGGTGGGGTGGCGATGGTGAGAGATTGAAGAATATTGTATATATAAATAAAAGTCGTTTTGATATTTAGGACAAAAAGAAAATGTTTTCAAAATATTGGATATAAATATTGCAAATGTGGAAAGTAGTTTCTACTTTGTTATTAGTCAATAACAACCAAATAATCAATAAATCAAAAACTTTTTTAAAACAAGATTTTAGAGAAAAGCCTTGTTTGAATAAGTACTCTTCATGTGTTTTAAATAATTGCTGTCCTGTTCTTACCTCCCCCAAAAGAACCAGTAATTTTCAAACCTTTTGAGATAATAAAAGTCGCCTTTAGTTCCAAATTAATTATTGATTGCAATTAGTAGTATAGACAAAGGTATGCCTATACTTGTGCCGTTTTATATCAGCACTGGCAGGCTATGAAGCTTACCTGAAAAAACGTGAAAAACACGGTGTGAAAAACAAGGAATTAACGGTTGAATAAGTTGAAGCGTATTTAGAATTTTACGGAGGGAAGCAAAAGAAGCAAGAGGGAAGCAAGAAGAAGATTAAGCAAGAAGAATGAAAATGGAAGTTGTAGGGTGATGCTTTAGCAAAACAACGAGGTCAATAACGACCATATAATAAATATCACAAGGTAAAAACATATTCATTTTATATCAATTCTATAATCATGCTTAATACAATTAAACCCTTAATTACTTTTTTATTGGCTATTGCCGGACTACTTTTCATCTATTCAATTATTCAAGCTGGTAACAAGTCAATAACAGATAACAATTCAATAAAAAGTATTGAAGAATTCAGTTCTTTTCTTTCTAGTTCTGTTATAATAATAGGAGGAGTCTTGTCGACTAACTTAGGTGCAGTTTTAGGTGTTACACTATCACCACCTCATGCTATACCAACCGCAGCTTTAATGCAGCATCCAAATTTTTAGGGCTGAGATCAAGTATTCGCCAAAATATAAATTTGACAGCCGCAGCAAGTCAGGGAAGTTCTACGACTGACAATAATCAAAAACTTCAAATTATTGCTTGCTGGCTTTATGTTATTGGTTTGGTCACTGCTACTGTATTCATGCTAATAGCTAGTTCACATGGTAAAAAGGACACAGATATGGTGCCACTAATTACAGAACTAAGTAAGACATTATTAGGTGTTTTAGCCGGTGCCCTCACTGTTGCATTAGGAAGAAATCAATCATAATTTTTAATTTTCTAAAACAACTTGTTATGCTTACAAAATACCTCGCACTAATCAGTGAGTCCTCCCAGGTTGGCAATACAGAAGTGGCCCAAATTGCCGCCGCAATTCAAAAACAAATTACGCGTGACTTCACACCTATTTGGAATGTTCCAGCCACTATAAGCTCTTTTGGGAAACTGGAAGATGTACCCTCAGATTATTGGTCAATAATTGTCAAAGACAATATTGGAGTTGATGGTGCGGCCGGGATACACTTAGATAGAAATGGGCAACCTTATGCTCTCGTTCTTCCGAGTGAAGCAACATCATTGACTTGTAGCCATGAAGTGATAGAAATGCTGGTAGATCCTTTCGGGAATAGGCTTGTTGCCTCTCAATCTCTTAAGGTCGATCAGGGAAGAGTAAATTATCTGGTTGAAGCGTGTGATCCTTCTGAAGCTTACGAATTCGGTTATCAGATTAATGGAATGCAGGTTTCTGACTTTTATACTCCAAACTTTTTTGACCCCGTTTACGCTCCTTCTGTCAGATATAGTTTTACTGGTTGTATTACCAAGCCAAGACAGGTATTAGAAGGGGGATATATATCCTGGATGATACCAGCTACAGGTGAGTGGTTTCAGGCAAAAAATGATGGAGAAATTACTATTGAGTCGGCAGGGTTTTTAACTAAAGAAGATTGCAAATCGTGGAGAGAAATAATTGATGCCAGAACAGCGCAACCACTTAAAAAAATATTGGAAGCTCACTCTTTAAAGGGCGCTAATTTATCTACCTCTCTTCTTACAGCGTCTTTTAGAAACAACTCAAGTGGCTGGGCTAAGCGCTTGAGAGAGGATATTGAGAAAGTGATTAGTAAGGGGGAATAATAATCTTGTTTCTGCCACAACCTTTATATCTTTTTTCCATAGATACTTTGTCTGATATAACTCATTATAATTACTTCTTTATTCAAGACCATAGTTATGCAACCTTTTAAACCTACTCGTTTTTTTAAAACAGGTTTTGAAATAATTATCTGTTTGAGTCTATTTATTGTCTCTTTTGCGCAAAAACAACGGTTGAAACTTACTTTTAGTCAGGATGGTAAACTGTTAAAGGGTTATACCGACCGCTTTCGCCCCAATGTTAATGATAATTATATTAAAGATAGTTCGGTTCAAATCGAAGTTTTAATTGATGCTACATTTTTAGCTGAAGACAGAGACGCAATTGAAAGTATAGCATCTGCTGCATATACTGCACTTAATGACCCTAATTCTATTCTCTCACAGCTAACTAGTTCCAATCGAAAGACACTTAAGGGAATTTTCCAAAGCGAAAAAGACTACAATTTTGATTATGACACCGACTACAAATATGTGCCAAAAGAACTTTCCGAATATTACAGTATGCTTACTGCCCTAAAAAGTTTAAAGGCTGAACAACTGAATTCATGCAAAACTTTATTTCCTCTTCGATTATATGTGGGAGGGCAAGAATTGCAGGACGTATGTATGAATTTTCAAGAAGTAAATCCAACGGAAGACTCCTGTAAATGCTACGATTCGAAAAGTAATAAAGTAGTAAGTCTCGTATTTAATATTCCTCCCAGTTCTTTTAAAGATAATGACAACGACTCTTTTCAATTAGTAAGGACATTTCCTTTAAAAGATGCAGCAATAGATTTTATTGATACGATGATTAAAGATAATAAAGATAACTTACCCTATTTACGCATTTTTGATTCAACAATAGCCAGTAAAAGTGACACAATCAATAAATTCTACAATGAGCTTAATGAATACCTTTTATTCTCTAAAAAATGTAATGAAAAAACAGTTAATCCTTGCCCTGAAACTACAGATAGACAAGCAAGAATCGCATTATTAGAACAGGAACTTCGTAACTTAAAAAATGATTTGACATCGTCAATTAGTATTTTGCCTGGGAAGTGTGACTGCTCAGACAGCTCTTTAAATTCCGCAGGTATTTTAGGTTGCAAAAAAAACTTTCTAAGTTCTTGGATTGCCAGGCTGGTATGGTTGAACGGCGATAAAATTCGTCTAAATCCTTTTAGGTTCACGCTTACCTCCCGAGTTTCTCAAGTATCAGGTGTAGATAAGGATGCAGCAAAAATAAAAATTGGGCTGTATGATACTGCAATTGTACAGCTTGAACGTAGAATGGCATACAGACGCTTAGACTCAGCAGATGAACATTATTTGGATACGCTAATTGCGAACCGAAAAGCTAGTGCTGCCGATTTAAAAAAAGAGCCCGATACGGATAATAAAAATGCTTTGGCATTGAATGCGAAGAATTACAATGATTTTATTGTTTCTAATCAGATTTTATACAAGGGATGGTTTATTAAGTATAAGCCTAATAGCAATAAAGCTTATAAAAAGCAAAAGAACTGGATTCGCAATTATTATTTAGACAATGAGGATGAACCTTTGCGCGAAAAACTTCATTATACTTACCCTGAAAATGAAAATGTGGATTTGCTTGTTCACAATGTTCCCAACGGAACCATAATTAATACCGAAGAAAATAAAAAGTCATTTTCAGACTCTGCCACTTTTACTATGGGAGCAGGCAAAGTGGTAGGGCAAGCAGCTTCTTTGTTTAGCTTAGTGGGAGGAACAGTACCAGGTTTAAGGGCTGCTCTACAGTTTTTAAATAATAATATTGAAAAAAAGCAGGCAGTTAAACTTTCTCCCATTCCTGCGCCAAACCCCTTAGATCCACAGGAGCAAAAAGAGTTTATTAGCAAAGTGAAGAACCGGGTTGACACAGCAAGATCTTTTAATTTAGCAAAGAGCAATATGCTCTCTATAAAAAGGATTGACTCAATACCCTTTTCTGTATTGTTTTCTACTAATGAAATAGGATTATATTCAGTGCCAATAACTTCATCTGCTAAGGAACAAAAAAAGAAACTTCAAAACGTCATCAACACAATTTTCTTAAGAAATAAAAAGATTTATAATTCAACTATTAGGGAATTAGCCGCATCTCCAGCCGTTAAAGATACCTGTTTTACAAAAAATACCCTTGCTTACGTAAGTGCGTTGAAACAAATTACCAATGCACCTCCATTAATAGATGAAACGATAAAGCAGAAGAAAAGTACAGTTCCTCTTTACTATACCTATAAATACAAGCTTTCCATACATGAAGTGCCTTATGAATTAGATTATAAATTAACAGCAAGTTCTAAAAACGATATCGGTGAGACCGTTACCCGTTTCATAGATTCATCTTACATTAAAGTTAGCAAGTTTCAGCGTCTGCAGTTAGCTGCAGGGTTAGTGCTTAGTCCAAGTGCAGGAGTTATTACCTCAGTTGATACTTCTAATGGTGGTTTCAAAATTAATAGAGATACAGATCGGTTTAGACTTCTGGTTGGCTTAAGATGGTATCCATTTGGACTGTACAATCAAAAAGAACCAGCCAGCTTTTTTAGAGATGTAACAAGAGACTGGAGATGGAGCCACAGAGTTAGCCTTCTGTTTGCCACAGGCATACCCAAACCGCTACAAAATTTCTATCTTGGAGTGGGCATCGACCTCGTTCCTGGTCTTTGCGTTAGTGGCGGACTGCATTTGCAGCAAAACAATAGATATACAATTCAAAACAATACCGTTGTTAATACCCAGTTTAGATATGCATCAAATAGCTTTGTCAGCCTTACTATTGATCCAAATCTTCTCGTAAATGCTGTTAAATCAATTTTTTAAAATAATCGATATGTACAACCTTATGCTCCGACTTGCAATATTAATTGGTTTTACCCTTTATATTTTTGCTTGCAGTAAGATAACTGATGACCTTTCCGGTAATGAAATCATGAGCGGTAAAGCAAGAATTCAAAATCTGTGGGAAGGTGAAAAAGATATTCCTTTTTCTAATGATTCTGTTTATATAAAAAAGCCGAGTGATAGTACCTCAAATGATTTCATGTATGGCACTAAAACTGATGCCTTTAGTTCTTTTATTTTTACCAACCTAAATAAAGATGCTGATTACACTATATCAGCTAAAATATTTAAAAGTACACGTCTTGACACAAGCATTCTTTTCACTGGAAGGGTGCAAACAAATGCTTCGAACTTGCCTTTACAGTTATTGATTCAGCCCGATACTCTTACTCAAAACGGACTGTATATTGTATGTACGGACATATTTGGAGGAGCCTTGCCGGAAGACTCCATATACATTTACACAAGCAGTCAATTAGCTTCAAACGATGCCGCTGCTGTTACAGGAGCAGGAAATTCTTATCACTTTATAACAAAAATAGATGGAACAGCACTGAAAATGAAATTATCAGCAGGAGTGAAGTTATACATCCTCGCTGCGAAAACGTTTGGAAATTTGCGATTAAAAAGTCAATTAATAAATAAACAACTAAGGGTGTCAGAAATTGATACAGTTGATATACAAATGCAATAAGTGTCTATAATTTATTTCACCTCTGCTCATACATCAATAAATACACTATTATGAAAACGATTATTTTTTTTAAGTTCTATTTTTTCTGCTGTTTGCTTATTATTATTACTAGTTGTGGCAACGGCAATAATAAAACAACGAATGACAGTTCTTACACAAAGAAGGATTCTTCAAAAGGTAAAGATAAATTTTCTCATGATAAGGGTAAAGGCGGCAGGGAAACCCCTTACAATGAAATTAAAGAATTAAATGCGAGGTACGAGTACGGGATTGGCAGTATTGAACACAAAAAAGTGATAAAGAAAACCAGAAAAGAGGTAGATGCTTTATTGAAAGATACTACAGGATATATTTATGCAATAATTTCTTCCAAAAATAATGTATTAGATGTAAAGCTTGACACTGTTTTCAATGGCAAATCAGACTCTGTGGCTTTTGCCAAGAAAAAATTTCCATTCAGTTTACACGATTTCCCCCTGGCAATAAAAATGGAGAAAAGTGAACTTTTTAGATTGCAGGATTCCAATTCGCGTCACTTTACGCTTAGTGTATTGTTATCGGGAAAAGATAATGATTCCCCCAATCCGTGTCATACTGGCGGGGGTAAGGATTCCCCTCCTACAAATAAGCCCGGCGATGAAACCTGGCCAAAAGAAAATTTTATATGGATTTCAGGTAAATTAACGTGTCACTAATATTATATTTTGAAAACGATCTACTTCGGGCTGCTGGCTTCGTGCTTAATAACGCTTTTATTACGATACAGGCGCTTGCCTTCATACTGTCTCTGGTTTATTCCATTGATAGCTTTAGGGTTTGCAGCAGAGTGGATGAAAGATGCTCTTATAGTCTATAAAAATATAATTCAGAGAATTTATCAGGCTGTAGAATGCTTATTGCTGTTTTGTTTCTATAATGATATATTGAAAAAACCTCTTAATAAGAAGGTTATCAAAATTTTGTACTTGCTATTTATAGCAATCGTTGTTTTCTATTATCAATTTTATAGAAAAACTTTTGATATTGAAGATTACTTTGACTATATCTTAGAGTCCTTTCTAATCTGCCTGTTGGTGTCCGCATTTTTCCTGGAGCTTTTAAATTATAGGGGAGATATGAAGCTACTATACTTTGCCGCATTTGGGATTAATGCTGCAAACTTATTGTTTTATGGAGGAAACTTTTTTGCAATGGCTATGTACGAAAAGATACATTATTCAAATACTTCATTGGGTAAACAAATAGCACAAATTCCGTTCTATCTTAATTTGTTTTTGTACGCTGCTTATCTGGCAATATTTATATTAGCAAGAAAAAAACAAATTCATGTCTATTGAAGTAATTGCTATGTTCGGCTCTCTGTTAGTTTTATTACTATGCCTGTTGATAATAGTCTTTGTGGCAGAATTTAAAAGAAGACAAAATAGTTACAATAAAGAAAGAGAATTGATGAATGCACAGTTCGAACAAACATTGCTTAAGTCGCAGATAGAAGTGCAGGAAGCTACCTTCTCAACGTTGGGAAAAGAGTTACACGATAACATTGGCCAGTTGCTAAGCATGGCTAAGATGATGATTAGCATAGTTGAACAACATATACCTGATGCTCCAGCCGCTTTACATTCAGCTTATGAAACATTGAGCAAAGCGCTCATAGAAGTTAGATCTCTGTCAAAAACACTTAATAAAGAATGGCTTGAACAATTTAATCTGATAGATAATTTATTAGCAGAAACTTCACATATAAACTCGTCGGGAATTGTAAGTGTTCATTTATCTCCAGATAATTCCTTTTCACTTAGTACAGACAAACAAATCATTCTTTTCAGAATAATTCAGGAAGCAATACAAAATACAATAAAACACGCAAACGCAAACAATATCTACATAACCTTTGATAAACAAGTTCACTTACATAGTATTACTGTTAAAGATGATGGAGTTGGTTTCGATAATGCTGCTAAAAGTGAAGGAGTAGGTATTTTAAATATGAAGCAACGAGTAAAAATGTTGGGGGGTACAATAGAGTGGAAAACTAAACATGCAGGTTGTGCCGTTATTATAAATATCCCTGTTTAAAAAAGTAACTTATGCATTTAACATTTACTTTTTAACCCAGATTAAATACCAGTTCTTAAAGACCAAATGCTTACTTTTTAAACGAGCGAATGGTTAAGATTTAAACTTTATTCAATTGTCTGCTCGACCAAGTCATCATCTTTTAAATAAACTATACTTGTTAATGGCCTGTAGATAATGCAGTTGAGCAAAAATAAAAATTATCCTTCCCCCAATTATAGACACATCCTTCTGCTGGTTGCCAAAAAAATATCCTGGTCAATAGTACGATGATATTTGAAAACTAAAGCCAGCACCAAAAAAGTTGATGGTATTCAGTTACAATATGTAAGCTTTCTATTTTTAGCAACTACTCTCAATACGCATATCCCCATAATCCAAATAATCCTGCCCGCCTTTTTAACACTTTTATTCTGCGCTTTCCATTTACTTTGCCGCTTTAAAATGCTTTATGAATAGAAATTTTTTACTCGCTTTCAATATCGTTCTGCTGGTTTTGGTAGGTGTGCTGTTTTACCTGCATTTTTCTTCTTCGCCTAAACAATCCCCTTCTGATGCGGCCAAAGTAATGAATACTGCTCCTGCCGGTCCTTTTAAAATTGCTTATTTCGAAATGGATTCTATCGAGAATAATTATAAATACCTGGTAGATGTAAAGAATGAACTAAAGGCTAAAGAAAGCCAGTTGACAGGCCAGCTAAATTCTTTGAAAAACGGGTACGTGAGTAAAGTAAATAAGTTTCAGCAGGAAGCACAAACCCTTACACAGGAAAGACAGAGCGCTATGCAGCAGGAACTGTTGCAGGAGCAAAAAATGATTCAAAACAAAGAACAGGCGATGAGCGGCGACCTGCAGGATGAGTCGATTAAAAAAATGCAGGTGGTGAATAAAAAGATAGAAGATTTTTTGAAAGAGTTTAATAAAGACAAAGGGTATGCTTATATACTGGCTCACCAGCCAGGAACAATATATTACGAAGACAGCCGGTACGACATTACAAGTGAAATGCTGAAAGGTCTGAATGAAAGTTATAAAAAGAAAGATTAAGGCTAACCTGTAAAGAATACTGATTTTCTTATCTTCATCTCGTCTGGCCGTAAGCGAGACGGGATAATTTTTTATATGAACGACAACACTGTTTCTTTTAAACCAACTTTAGGCTTATTGGATGCTACGATGATTGTAGCCGGCAGCATGATTGGGTCGGGTATTTTTATTGTAAGCGCCGACATTACCCGAAACGTTGGCAGCGCCGGCTGGCTTATTATGGTTTGGATCATTACCGGTTTTATGACACTTACAGCAGCAGTAAGTTGTGGTGAGTTAAGCGCTATGTTTCCAAAAGCAGGCGGACAGTATGTGTATTTAAAAGAGGCATATAATCCTCTAGTCGGTTTTTTGTACGGATGGAGTTTTTTTGCCGTCATTCAAACCGGCACCATTGCTGCAGTGGGTGTTGCCTTTTCAAAATTTGCTGCTTACCTGTGGCCTGTTTTAAGTGATAAAAATATTTTGTGGCATATACAAACCGGTGTAAACGCTTGCGGAGATCCAAGATATTTTTCTATCAGTTCGGCCCAGCTTGTGTCTATTTCTATCATTGTGCTGCTTACTTACATTAATACAAAAGGCGTTAAAAGCGGAAAGTTTATTCAAACTCTGTTTACGTCGGCCAAGCTGCTTTCACTATTCGGCTTAATCATATTTGGATTTTTGCTGGCCGCCAAAAGTGAAATATGGAATGCGAACTGGACAAATGCGTGGCAGGCAACAAAGGCTCAGCTTATCAATGCCTGTAATCCTGACCAGGGCTTTAGCGTTTCGGCCATTACCGGCGCTGCTCTCATGGGTGGAATTGCGGCGGCAATGGTTGGTTCAATTTTTAGCAGCGATGCCTGGAATAACATCACTTTTATTGCCGGTGAAGTAAAAAACCCGAAACGAAATATCGGACTTAGCTTGTTTCTGGGCACTTTAATAGTTACCGTTATTTATGTGACTGTTAACCTCATGTATGTGTCGGTATTGCCTTTACATGAAATAGCCCACGCTGAGAATGACCGCGTTGGCGTTACCGCCTCACGTGTCATTTTTGGAGATGCCGGTACAGCCATTATTGCTGTTATGATCATGGTATCCACTTTTGGATGTAATAACGGGTTGATACTGGCCGGGGCAAGGGTGTATTATACTATGGCAAAAGATGGATTGTTTTTTAAGAAAACCGGGGTTTTAAATAAAAATGCCGTTCCCGGAGCGGCTCTGTGGCTTCAGTGCCTGGTGGCTGCCATCTTATGTTTGAGTGGAAAGTACGGCGACCTTCTTGATATGATCTCTTTTGTTGCAGTGCTTTTTTATATCCTTACCATTGCAGGTATTTTTATTCTTCGTAAAAAAAGACCTGGGGCAGAGAGGCCTTACAAAGCTTTCGGCTACCCGGTGCTGCCTGCCATTTATATACTGATGGCTGCTATATTTTGCACCGCTTTAATTATTTATAAACCCGGCTATACCTGGCCTGGATTAATTATTGTGTTAACCGGTATTCCCATTTATTATCTTTCTTTAAGTTCAGCAAAAAAAAGAATGTAAGTATGCAGGATTTTGAACGGTTGTTTTCACGGTTTTCTCAAATAAAAGTCGCAGTTGTAGGCGACGTCATGCTCGATACTTACTGGTGGGGAAACGTAGACAGAATATCTCCCGAAGCGCCGGTTCCTGTAGTGGTGCTCGATCAGAAAGAACTGAGAATTGGCGGTGCAGGAAATGTAGCGCTTAATACCGTAGCCTTAGGCGCATCAACTGTTTTATTTTCGGTAGTTGGAAATGATGAAGACGGAAGAACATTATTAAGCCTGCTTGAAAAAAATAACATTCAAAGCAATCACATAGTTGTAAGCAGTGACCGGATTACCACAAACAAAACACGGATCATCAGCAGAAACCAGCACATGCTAAGGTTAGATGCTGAAATGACAAGAGATATTACTGAAGAGGAACAGGCATTGTTACTTGGTAAGTTTACCCATTTCGCCGATTCAGAAAAACCGGCTGTAGTCATTTTTGAAGATTACAACAAAGGAGTGCTTCCTGAGAAAGTGATAGAACAGATGATTGCTGTTTGTGTAAAGAACGAAATAGTAACCACAGTTGACCCAAAGCGTAAAAACTTCTTTGCATACAAAGGCGTAACTATTTTTAAACCTAATCTCAAAGAAGTAAAAGAGGGCCTGAATGTATTGTTAGACGATGTAAATGATGCATTTCTTCACGACATTCATCGCCAGTTGCAGCAAATACTGCAGCATTCCATTTCATTGATCACGCTTTCAGAAAAAGGCGTTTTTTATCAGCAGCAGGAGACCTCTCAAATTATTCCCACTCACGTAAGAAATATCGCTGACGTAAGCGGTGCAGGCGATACGGTGATTGCTGTTGCTTCATTGGTGTATGCTGCAACCAAAGACATTAATTTGTCTGCCGCCATGGCCAATATTGCCGGTGGCCTGGTTTGCGAAGAGGTGGGAACGGTGGCGATAAACAGGGAAAAATTATTTCAGGAGTGTTGCGAATTATTGTCAGGGCAATTTACAGCACAAAGCGCTTTAAGTATAATATATAATTCGGAAGAGATAAAAAAGTAAGTAGTTTTTTTTGAACCGAGCTGAATTGCTACTATGAGTCATCCTTGCGTCGCACTCTTCCTCTGAAGGTACTTATCTCGGCAAAAGACAGCCGTCCTTACGAGGCACAGCTTGTCCCGCAACAAAAGCGCATAGGCGTCAACCTAAAGAAAAAATGGTTGAACTAATACAGCTTTTGACAGTAAGGCAAGTAGATTTTGGGTTAAAAGCTGAATAAAGGTTTGACGTATAAGTGAGTGACACAACGATGTACCACAGAAAACCAATGTTCGTCCACAAAAAACTTTTAAGTTGACGCCTATGCTCAACAAAAGCGGGAAAGCAATCTTATTTGAGTATGAACAGGCTCACTATTGCAAGGGATTGCTTCGTCGTTCCTCCTCGCAATGACGATTGGTGAAGTATAAATGCAAAGAGCCACTGATTTTTTCAATGGCTCTTTGCATAATAATAAAAATCAATTCTACATTCTATCTTCTTTCATTTTGTCCATCTTCTTCATTTTGTCCATTTTAGCCATTTTGCCGTCCATGTAAAGGCAGTCGCCATTTTTCAATTTGGTTGTTTTACCATTTTTCCATTTTACGTTTCCATTAGGCATTACCCATGCACGATTTTGCAATGCCAAATTTTTATCCATCTTCATTGTCTTACCGCCTTTCATAACCATCATCTTTCCATCTTCCATCATAACGCAATCCTTCATGGCGTGCATTTTATCCATCTTACCGTGATCCATCTTGTCCATTTTCTTGTCCTTATCAGTTTGGGCAAAAAGTCCGGCGCTCAGAGTGCAGGCTAACATCAAAAAAATTATTTTTTTCATAAATGACAATTTTTGCTGCAATATTGTAATGCAGCCGTTAGAAAAGTTTTTGTTTCGGCAAACATACGTAATAATTTTAAAAGGGGTTTTAAGCAGCCCCCTAAATCCCCCGAAGGGGACTTGAAAAACGCCAGCTTCTTTAACTCCCTTTAGGGCAGGGGTCACAATTAAATTTGTTTATTTATGTTTATAAAAAGAATTATAGCTCTGTTTATTTTAACCGGTGGCCTGTATTTGACTGCATGTAGCCAGTCCTCTAAACGTCCGCTTCGTCCCGGTGATATTTATCGTTTGCAGTCGCTGAGCGATGCCAATATTTCTCCTGACGGAGAATGGATTGCCTATACAGTCAGCACTATCGACTCTGCCAAAGACAAGCGAAACGCTGACATCTGGATGGTAAGTTGGGATGGCAAACAACATGTACAGTTAACCAACAGCCCCGATGGAGAAAGCAGCCCAAGGTGGAGCCCGGATGGAAAATATATTTCTTTCGTATCATCAAGACAAGGTGGAAGTTCACAAATCTGGCTGCTTGACAGGCGCGGTGGTGAAGGCAATAAACTGACTGATTTAAAAGGTGACCTCAACAGTTATAGCTGGAGCCCCGATGCAAAAAAGCTGGTGCTGGTAATGAAAGACCCTGTTGATACAGGTAAAAACAAACCACCTAAACCATACATCATAAACAAGTACAGGTTTAAACAGGACGTAAGCGGTTACCAGTATGACACCGGCAGAACGCATTTATATATGTTTGATGTTGAAACGAAGAGAATAAAACAACTTACCACTGGTGTGTATACAGAATCAGATCCTGAATGGAGCCCCGATGGTTCTGCAATAGCGTTCGTAAGCAACCGTACCGAAGAGCCTGATAAAAACCGCAACACAGACATCTGGGTAATTGATACCAGCCTGTATGCTGTTCCTAAACAGGTTACTACCTGGGCAGGCAGCGACGCCGATCCCCAATGGAGCAGCGACGGAAAGACCATTGCTTATGTTCGCTCAACAACCGATGCAACGTATGAGATGTACGACCAGAATGTGGTTTGTGTAGTAAACAGCGATGGAGGAGAGCCGAAGGTTTTATCAAAAACTATAGACAGGGCTGTTGTAAACCCAAGATGGTCGAGCG
>CAXUMK010000039.1:0-7896 GCA_964251885.1 uncultured Segetibacter sp.
ATTCAGCTTTTAACCTAAAATCTGCTTGCCTTACTATCAAAAAAACAGCTTCAATACAAGTATGTTATTCTTAAGTTGACGCTAATGCGCTAACGGGTTCAAGTAGTGAATTGCTGAATAATAAAAAAAAGTACAAGTGTGCGACGCAACGATGTAAAATAGTAGTAATGCGGCCCGGCTCCAAAAAAAGTCACTGCACTTTTAGGACCCGGGAAGTATAAATATAGTTGGGCATTCTTTAAGTCCCCCTTTGGGGGATTTAGGGGGCGGGGGGCTTTATTCCACCGTTATCAAATCCACACTCTTCACTTTTGTCGGAAACCACAGTTCCATTTCTCCCTTGCCCCTGTTTGCCCAGGCATAGTAGGGGATGGCGGTGAAAGCTTTTTGTACGGTAGTAATACTTTGCCCTCTGTCGCCTACCATTACTTCGGGCACTTCGCTTTTTATGACTGTAATTCCATTTAAAATTTCTGGCCTGAATTCAGTAGTAAAGCCGGCGTTCTCGGGCATGATGATATTGCTGATTGTGCCACCATTGTCTACCCATTCTGCGCAATACATCAGCGGTCCGCGTTGTAACGACACTTTACCAATGTCATCTTTTACATTTGGGTTGGCTACCACTTTTCTTACTTCCATCGGCAGCGACACATCTACAACGTCTCCTTTTTTCCAGGTTCTGTTTAGTACAGCATAGCCGTTTTCAATAGTATAATTTATCACCTCGCCGTTGATTTTTATTTCAGCTTTTTTATCAGAAGTATTTGTAAAACGATACAGGTCAGATGGCATTTCCTCGTTGCGTGCCCAGCCGGGAATGCGAACCAGTAAACTAAAACTTTGTGGTGATTTAGGTGAAAGGGTGAATTTTAAATCACCACTCCACGGATAATTGTTTTGCTGAATAATACCAACGGGCTTATTCTGAACAGTGAGGGTGGTATTGCTGCTGATAAAAAGATTTACATACACACTGGCATCCTTTTGTGCATACACATAACCGGGAACAGCGGGAAGAAACCGTGCAATATTGGTAGGACAACATGAGCACTCAAACCATCCCGAGCGGGTCGCCTCCATGCCCGGAAAATTGTAACTATTTTTAATTTGCATCGCATTCGTATAGAAGAAAGATTTGCCATCTAAGCCTACTCCGCTTATGAGGCCATTGTACATACTCTTCTCAACAATATCGATGTATTTAGAATCTCCATGCAGCAGAAACATGCGGTAGTTCCAGAAGACATTTGCAATGGCAGCACAGGTTTCGTTGTAGGCTGTTGTATTAGGTAGTTCATAGTTATTACCGAACCTTTCACCATCGGGTATTGCACCTACTCCGCCTTGTACATAAAATTTCTTATCAACCAGGTTTTGCCAGATCTTGTCACTTGCCTTCAAAAGTTTTTCGTCGCCGGTAAGGGCGGCTACATCGGCAACAGCAGAATATAAATAACCGGCGCGAACAGCATGACCTATCGCTTCATCCTGGTCATCTACAGGAATATGATCCTGCCAATAAGAGCCGTTTTTAAAAGGGTCTTTGCTTTTGGCATCGTACCCATTATAGTGACCACGCTCTTCGATGAAGTATTTTGCTGTTGCGAGGTATTCTTGTTTACCTGTTATGCGGTATAATTTTACCAGCCCCATTTCCACAATCTCATGTCCGGGAGCAACGTGTTTTTTATCGGGGCCAAAAACAGAACAAACGAGGTCAGCGTTCTTCAAAGCGATATCAAGCAAAGTTCTTTTTCCGGTAGCATAAAAGTGTGCTGCAGCGGCTTCATACAAGTGACCGGCATTGTACAGTTCATGGCTCATCTCCCTTTCCTTTTCCCACCTGTGCATGCCTGCCCACGAATGCGGATGCAAAGAATCAATCGTTCTTGCCGTATATAAATACCCGTCCGGCTCCTGCGCCTTTCCGATCTTAGTGATCAGCGTGTCGACGTAAGCCGCTAATTTGGGATCGGGGAAAAGGCTTAATGAATAAGAAGCCCCTTCAATTGTTTTATAAATGTCGGTATCATCAAAAGGATAGGTGGTTGCAAACTTTCCTTTTCTTACGGCAGCCATTTCAAAATTCTTTACCCGCCCTGTACTTTCACACCGTTCAAATGAAGCAGGTATGGTAACCAACTGGTTTGTTTTAATGCGCGGAAGCCAGAAGTTGTCTGTCAGTTTTACCTCTGTAAAATTAACTCCCCTGATAGGATAGTCTTTTTTCTGAGCGAATAAAGCTGTAGCAGCTAAAATGGAAAAGGAAAGAATTGTTTTTTTCATGAGTTATTGTTTTTAACCTCAACCTCCTTCTCCTGAAGGAGAAGGAGCGGTACTTTAGAATATTTTCAAACATTTTATCTTCCACATCTTCAGTTATTCTCTCTTCTCCCTTTAGGGCCGGGGCTACTATTGCCCGTAATAAGAATTGGGGCCGTGCTTTCTTTCAAAATGTTTTTTGATAAGCGCATCCTTCATTTTGGGATTTCCGGGTCTTATTTGTTCGCTTATAAAAGCCATTTGTGCAATGGCTTCCAGAACGGCGCTGTTATACACAGCCTTTTCAGGCGTTTTGCCCCAGGTAAAAGGAGCATGATTTCCTACCAGGATCATTTCAACTTCTTCATAGCTGTAGCCTTTTTCTTTCAGGCAGTTCATGATCTGGAAACCGGTTTCATATTCATAATCTCCCTGTATCATTTCGTCGTTCATGGGTGGTGCACAGGGAATGTCAACAGTTGTGTGGTCGGCATGAGTAGTTCCGTAGTTAGGAATGTCGCGCTGGGTTTGCGCCCAGGCGGTTGCATAAGTAGAATGAGTATGTGCAATGCCGCCAATATTCTCCCAATGCCTGTACAAAACAGCATGCGTTAAGGTATCGGAAGAGGGGCGGAGCCTTCCTTTTACGATTGCGCCTTCAAAATCAACGATCACCATTTTATCTGGTGAAAGGTCTTGATATGGTACGCCGCTTGGTTTTATTGCAAACACACCCAGGTCGCGGTCTGCTGCACTTACATTTCCAAAAGTAAAAAGTACCAGCCCTAATTTTGGCAATTGCATGTTTGCTTCATAAGCAGCCTCTCTTATATTTTTATACTTACTCATACCATTATCAGTAGCAAAAAAGAATGAACAATTAAATAATCCGTTGAGTTAAAAGGAGAAATAAAAATGTCGTTATTACAAATGAAGCTAAGTAAAAATTGCAGCCGGTATCCATTTGCAGCAATAAAAAATATCTGAAACTGTTTACTACTCCGCCATTGTACTTGCCATACCTACTTCTTCCACTATTTCGGCTACTTCTGTTGCACTCTGTTGGCGTTGCGCATGCTTATGCTTCTGACCGCCGCTGCCGCAAATTCTTCAAAAGCCTGTTTACTTACTGCATCGTCGCTTACCATTACCGGAATACCAATGTCTCCGCCTTCGCGTATACTCTGCACCAGGGGAATTTGGCCTAAGAAAGGGATGTCATATTCTTCCGCCAGCCTTTTGCCGCCATCTTTACCGAAAATGTAATAGCGGTTGCCGGGCAATTCGGCAGGAGTGAAGTAGCTCATGTTTTCAATCAAACCTATTATCGGTACTTTCATTTGCGCCTGTCCAAACATGGCAATTCCTTTTTTGGCATCTGCCAAAGCCACGTCCTGTGGGGTGGTTACCACCACAACGCCTGTAACCGGAACCGTTTGCACAAGTGTTAGATGAATATCGCCGGTTCCGGGCGGCATGTCTATAATAAGATAATCGAGTTCGCCCCATATAACTTCGGTAACAAACTGGCGGATGGCGCTGCTTGCCATTGGTCCACGCCACACAACTGCACTTTTTTCATCTACCAGCAAACCAATGCTTAGCAATTTAATTCCATACCGTTCAAGCGGCACAATCATTCCTTTTCCGTTTACTTCCTGCATCATCGGCCGCTCGCCGCGAACACCAAACATAATGGGTACACTCGGGCCATAAATGTCAGCATCCATCAGTCCGACCTTTGCGCCGCCCTGCGCCAACGCAAGTGCAAGGTTAGCAGCGACAGTACTCTTTCCTACACCACCTTTTCCGCTTACTACGGCTATTATATTTTTTACTTTAGGTAATACGACATCACCTTCTTTTCTTTTGCTTGTAGTGTTAGATGTAAACTTCACATTTACAATTGCCTCTTTGTTTACCAGTATTTTTATCGCATTTATACAGGCATTCTTTATCATGTCTTTCAGCGGGCAGGCTGGTGTGGTAAGCACTACTGTGAAAGCGACATAATTTCCCTCAATTTCAATATCCTTCACCATGTTCAGCGTCACGAGGTCTTTGCCAAGATCAGGTTCCTGTACATTGCTCAATGCCTTCAATACATCATCCTTTGTCATCACAGAAGTTTTTGTTAAATAAGTTTTTCCTCACGCAAAGTTAACCATTGACAACCTTACTTTGTTTAGAGGGTGAAAGCTATTTGTTAATTCAGGCTGGCAAAGAATTTTTATGTGCCTGGCAGAAGTAACTTTGTTTTTACATCGTTGCGTCGCACTCTTGTACTGTAAGTATCTTTATTGATCTTTTTTTAAATTAGCCATCAAGGCATGAAGACACGAAGCAGAAGAAAGAAGAAATTAAGATGTGGAAGTGAAGAAAGAAAGTTCATTAATTTGTGCCTCGATGGTAAATTAGCCACCAAGTTACAAAGACACGAAGCAGAAGAAAGAAGGCGTTAAAGATGTGGAATGAACTCATATTTGTGCTTAGTGTCTTAGTGGCTGCGAAAGTGATAAATGTACAAGTGAGTGACACAACGATGATGCTATGAAATACCAAAGCCGGTAACCTAAAACCATTCTGTTCAGATAACCCGTATATCATTAAAATTTAGGATTTCTAACATTTTAGACTTACATGAATAAACCTTTACGATACCTCATTTTGTTCATCTGCTTTTCTCCGCTTCGCCTGCTTGCACAATTCGAGCATGTACAGGACAGTGTTGTACAATTGTATGGCGTGGTTATGACAGCCGATAGTCTTAGGGCTTTGCCATCTGTAAGTATAGTTATTAAGGGAACGAACCGGGGAACGATGACGAATGATGATGGTGTTTTTTCAATAGTTGTGCTCAAAAATGATGAGGTGGAGTTTACAAGCGTGGGCTTTAAACCAAAATTGGTGCGGATACCTGTGAAACTGGAAAGTAATCAGTACAGCGTGATACAGCTTATGGTTACAGACACCGCTTATCTTCCGGCGACAATTTTAAAGCCTAGGCCAACCCGTGCCCAATTTGAGCGTGATTTTGTAAATACCCGTTTTCCCGACGATAAGTATGAGATAGCAAGGCAAAATAACGATGCTGCCAAGCGGCGTGTACTAATGGCTTCGTTGCCTGCTGACGGACGTGAAGCAACCAACTACCAATTGAAACAAAGCGCTCAAAAAATGTACTATGCAGGCCAGACTCCTCCCATGAATATTCTCAATCCCTTTGCCTGGGCCGAATTTATACAGGCGTGGAAAAGGGGAGATTTTAAGAGCAAGGAACCGTCAAACTAATTATTCAACGCTTCCGTTTTCTTATCTTTTGTCTGGTCTTTTCTGGCTGAAAAAGGCAAAATGATAGAAGCAAAAGAACCCCCTGCCAGGTTACCTATTATTGTATTCATAAAGACCATGAAGATAAGACCGTGGGTTTTGCCTGTTCCGGTAACGGCGGGTGCATTTGCGAGCACAGTATCGGATGGTATAAAAACTGCCACAGCAATTGCCGCCACGATGCATGAAATAATAATCCCCACAGCAGTTGCAATATGACCGGCAGCCGTCATCGTTTGAGTACTGGCATTTTCTGCCTGGCCTTTATTGAAAAACAGCATATACAAAGCAATGACAATAAGAAAAAGAACATTGCCGATATACATCAGGTACGCACCGCTGAATGCATCAGATCTGATAAAAGAAATCATTAGTATGCAATAAGCAAGGGCAGCCAAAGCACCCCATTTAATATAAGAGAAGAAATATTCTTTTTTAAACATTGCTATAAGTTTTAAATTTTGTCAATATTCTATATTCTATAAGTTTTAAAAAAATCATTCCAATTACCTCACGCTTATGACAACATTATGCTTCGATTTTGGCAATACCCGTTTGAAAAGCGCCGTTTTTGTAAACAGGGATTTTGCGGAGGAAGTGATACTGCAAAATGATTCTGTGGAGGAAATGGACAAGGTTGTAGAAAAGTACCAGCCACAAAGGTCAATCCTTTCCTCAGTCATTGACCATAATCCTGCAATTGAGGAAGTGCTTGCAAGCAAAACAGCTTTTCACAAACTCTCTTACGATAGCAAACTACCCATCACTTCACCTGTAGGCAAACCACATACAATAGGTGCAGACCGGCTTGCCATGGTAGTCGCTGCCGTTGACAGGTATCCGCAGCAGCATAATTTGGTTGTTGGCTTAGGCACCTGCATTACTTACAACTTTGTAAATAAATACCACGAGTTTATCGGCGGCAGTATTTCGCCCGGAATGGAAATGCGCTTTAAATCATTGCAATACTATACAGCAAAACTTCCGCTGGTTGAACCTGACTGGAATTTTCCGCTTTTGGGCTACGATACCAAAACAAATATTCAAAGCGGCGTAATTGCGGGGATGGCAAAAGAAATAGATGGAATTATAGATTTATACAGGGAGAAGTTCAGCAAAATTAACGTGCATTTAACCGGGGGTGATTTAGGCATTTTTGGTGCGCTGATCAAAAATGAGGTATTTGCAGACCCATCTTTAATTTACAAAGGGCTTTACGCAATTAGTGAGTATAACCATGAATCCAAAACTTAGCCTGGCGTGTTTTCTTTTATCAGTATGCTGGTTTTTTGTTTGGTCGTGTGAGAATGATATACGCGACGTGCAAAACCTAAATAAAAAAACGATTAACGTAGAGGAAGGAAAGCAGATAGAAAGCTACCTGAGTGAAGGTGGAGTACTAAAAGCAAAGCTGATGGCGCCTCTTATGCTGCGTTACCAGAAAGACACTGTCGAATTTCCTAAAACAATGCACGTTGATTTTTACAACGACAGTACTAAAATAGAAAGCAAGCTTTTTGCAAAGTTTGGCCGTTATATGGAAACCGAGGGCAAAGTTTTTCTGCGCGACAGTGTAATCGTTTTCAATATAAAAGGCGACACCTTGTTTTGCAAAGAACTCTATTGGGACCAGAACAGATCCATTTTTTATACAGATAAAAACGTGATCTTACACCAGCCGCATCAGAAATTGTATGGCAAGGGAATGCAGGCCGACCAAAGCTTTAAATGGTTTACCATTATGCATCCCTACAATAGTTATATTGATATTCCTGACAGTTCATTTCTTAGTCAGTAAGGAGGCCGAGCCCCCCGCCCTAAAGGGAGCTATGAAAAAATAAATTTAATTCGGCGGACGATATCATCCCCAAAAACAGTAATGCTTGTCTTCTTCAACCAAGTTCACAAATTCTGCTAATGTATCTGCCGTTGGATTGGGCTTATAACTATACCACTTCATATCGGCCTTGCGCCAGAAAACCTTCCAGTTATTAGATGCTTTAACGAAAGTCGCTTTGGCAACAGGGACTTCAATTTTTTCATTTGGGTTGTTCCATAAAGGTCTTATCTCAAATACTACTACACTTTGGTCTTCAATTTTATATGACAAATCGAGTTGGTCTCTAATATGCAAAGGTGGCCGCTTCCTTTCAATGTAGTTTTCCATTACCTCAATTATGTCTACAGTTTGTAAAAAGTCAATTGCCATTATTGTAAGTTTGCTATATTATCAAGTATTTTGTTCAATGCTTTATGAAATTCTCTTTTTTGGGGCACATCTTCAAAAAATATATCCATCAT
>CAXUMK010000039.1:7906-21645 GCA_964251885.1 uncultured Segetibacter sp.
ATCATTTTCGCATTTGAGAATGTCAGCATTTCTTTGATCAGCCTTTTAGACTTGGTAACAAACTCGTTTTCGTCTTCACAGTCATAGCTTAGTAAACCAAATTGAAGAGTTAAGTCGTGATGAAAGTCTTCCGCCTGCGTTATAATTGCTTTATAGGTTTTGTCTGATAAGTCGTCGGTATCCATTTTTATTTAACCACTTTGTTTTAAAGGTACAGCGAACACAAGTTGTAAAGAGTTTAATGAAAAAGGAAACTATACGCAACGATTAAATTTTGCGCCTGACATCCTTCCAATCTCAGAAATTCCTGTTTGGGTAAAAGCAAAACATGAATGGCTCCACAAAGATTTGCGGATGAACGAAATGCGACGCAACGATGAACCATGAAGAACAGCAGCCCGTACCAAAATAAAATAAAAAACCTCTCCCAAAAGAAGAGGTTCAATATATTAGTAATCGTCTGTTTAAGTCATCGTAGCTCCCTTTAGGGCGGGGGGCTTAATTGTTCAGCATTAGAGGCATTACCAGCATCATTAACTCCTCATTTTCTTCTGATTCTGTAGGCTTAATAATGCCTGCTTTTGTGGAGGTAGACAGTTCTACTTTCACATCGCTGGTTTCGGCAGCGTTCAGCATTTCTATTAAAAAACGGGCATTGAATGCAATCTGCATGTCTTCTCCGTCGTATTCGCAATTCATTCTTTCATTTCCTTCAAAACTAAAGTCTACATCCTGTGCCGCCATTTTCAACTCACTTCCGCTGATAGTGAGCGCCACCTGGTTGGTGCTTTTGTTACTAAACACGCTAACCCGCCGCAATGCTCCCTGGAAATCGCTTTTACTTACCACCAGCTTATACGGGTTATCTATTGGAATGACCACTTTGTAATCGGGGAAACGGGCATCGATCAACCGGCAAATGAGCTGGGTCGTTCCGTGAGAAACAAAGAGGTGATTACTGTTATAGCTGATGGTTAATTGGTTATCGTTATCAGGCAACACATTCTTTAAAAGGTTGAGGGGTTTTTTGGGAACAATAAAGCTTTCATTTTTAGGACAGCTAACATCGGTGCGTTTATAACGGATAAGACGATGGGCATCGGTAGCTACAAACTGGATATAGTCTGTTGAAAGCTCAAAAAATACGCCTGTCATGGCAGGTCTAAGATCGTCGTTGCTTACGGCAAACAAAGTTTTATTGATGGCAGTTACCAAAGCGCCGCTCGACATGTTGAAGGCTGTAGTATCATCAGAGCCGGGTTCTTTGGGAAAGTTATCAGGATTTTCGCCCATCACCTTGTACTTTCCATTGTCGCTGGTAATCTCGACGGCGAAATTTGTATCGATGTTAAAAGTAAGTGGCTGATCAGAAATATTTTTAAGAGAGTCAATCAAGATCTTCGAAGGAATACACACTTTGCCATTCGCCTTACTTTCGACCTCCATTTGTACCCGCATCACTGTCTCAAGGTCTGTGGCTGCAATAGTCAGTTTTTTGTCTTCTATTTCGAATAAAAAATCTTCGAGTATGGGTAAAACTGTATTTGTACTGATAACACCGCTGATCTGCTGCAAATGTTTTAACAGCGATGATGACGAAACAATAAACTTCATGCTTTGGTCTGTTTAAAAATTGTAAGAAAACAAACCTACAGCAATTTGTCAATTGCACAAAGTGAAGTTGAAGGGCTATACTGCAATGTTGATAAGATTGTATAAGCTATCGTGAAGTATAAGGGCTTGAAAGAGTTAGAGGAAGATTTTCTTCAAATCAATTGTAAAGGGTGCATTTTAAAGTCGCGTCGTTGCGAGCCTTGCGTAGCTTGGCGAAGCAATCCCCTTGTCGGCTGTCAACCTGATTGCAAAGGGATTGCTTCGTTCCTCGCAATGACGAACGACAGACCTTTTCACAACAAACATCTGCCATTCTGCATCCCTCTTTTATGATCTCTTCTTTCTTTGGTTTTCCAAAAAAGCCTCAAACTCTCTCAAAGAAAAACTGCTTAGGTTTTGTTTTGCAGTCAGTCCTCCTTTTTGCGCAACAAGAACACCATACCTAAGATCGCTGAAAGCGTGTGCGGCATGTGCATCGGGGTCTATAGAGATGAGAACTCCTTTTTCGGTCGCCATTGGTATATGCCGCCAATCCATATCGAGCCGGCGGGAATGGGCGTTTAATTCTATCACTACATTGTGCTGTGCACAGGCATCTATGATTTTTTCGTGATTGACAGGATAGCCGTTGCGGCTTAGCAGCAGGCGCCCGGTCATGTGCCCTAATATGGTCGTATACGGATTTGCTATCGCCTTTAAAAGCCTTGACATCGCTTTCTCTTCGCTCATTTTAAGATTAGAATGTACCGAAGTGATCACCAGATCAAAAGTGGCAAGAATACTGTCAGCATAATCGAGGTTGCCATCGTTTAGAATGTCGGACTCTATGCTTTTGAAAATTTTAAACGGTTTGTATTTTTCATTTAGTTCGTCAATCAGTGCATGTTGCGCTTTTACCCGGTCGGGATACAAACCCTTGGCATAAAAAGCAGACTGGGAGTGGTCGCTGATAACCAGATATTCCAGTCCTGTTGCAATAGCCTCATCGGCCATCACCTCGATCGTATCTCCGCCATCGCTCCAGGTACTGTGGGTATGAATGATGCCGCGGATGTCTTTTAGCTGAATAACATCGGGTAAAGCGTTTGCAGCAGCCTTTTCAATTATAGCAGGTGTTTCCCGCAAAAAAGACGGAATAACAGGTAAATGCTGCTGCTCGAAAATCTGCTTCTCGTTGGCGTATTCTGCATCATCGTTCCAGCCGTATTTTTCTTTCCAGGCTTCAAAAAAACCGTCGCTGCAATTTTTTTGAAAGAGTAGATTGAAGAAAATATTTGCAGCAGCGATATGAAATTCTAATGAAACATTTTCAGCTCCTTTTGCGCTAAGTGTTTTGTCTAAAATTTTTGTTTCGTAGTCCGCTTCTTTAAAAAAAGTTTCGAGTGCATGAATACTGGTATCTGTTATCCATTCGAGTTTGTGTATTACTTCAGCCTGCCTGTTGAAATTGCCGGTTAAGACAAATTTATTGGAAGGAAAATTTTTTTGCAGCTTTTTAGTAAAGTCAAGAGCATAATTTTCGATCTGGCTATAGAGATAGCTGCCTTTACTCGCTAGTAAAAACTGGATTGACTCCTGTATGTTCTGTTGCGATTTGGCTCCAAAGCCCTTGTAAAGCAACAGCCTGTTTTCTTCGCATGCATACAGCAGTTCGCCGATGCTTTCGATACCCAGTTCTTTCCAGATAGTTGAGATTTTCTTTGGTCCCAGCCCTTTTATTTTTAGTAACTCAAAAATGCCTGCCGGCGTTTTTAATATGTATTCCTCCAGCGCAGAAAGCCGGCCTGTTTGTAACTGTTCTATTATTTTTTTGCCCGTTGCAGGGCCAATTCCTTTTATTGCAAATATTTGCTGCTCGGGAAGAGATAATAACTGAGCCGGAAGTTTTTCTATAGTAAAAGCAGCAATGGAATATGATTTGGCTTTAAAACTATCGTCTCCGTGAATATCGGTGAGTTTGGAAAGCAATGAGAAGTTATCGGCAATCGCGAAATTATCCATACGGCATATTTAGAAGCGGCTAAGATAATTCTACTTTGCCAACTTCAAAATGCGATGTACTTGATTATACTTATGGACACACGAAAAATGTACAGTGATTTTTTTGAGCCGGGCTGTATTACTACTATTTTACATCGTTGCGTCGCACACTTGTACTTTTGTTCATTATGCAGCAAGGCGCAGTCTTATAGCGGTGCAGTATAAAAACAATTTACCTTCAGAAACATTGCATATTGGTTATTCAATGCCATACTTTAGAATGTTGTACATACAGATAATGCAGAGTGTGTGAGCTGCTATGAAAAGATGCGGTAAAAGTGAGTGACACAACCGGAGCAGAGCGAAGAACAAATGTTTGTTCCCAAAAAAACCTTAAGTTGATGACATTGATTGGTTATTGTACATTCAATGTTATTCACTTAAGCAGATAGCAAAAAACTATCATTCCGAGAAACGAAGCAATCTGCTCTCGAATAGGAACGCGTTTTATTGATGGAGCAGATTGCTTCGTCGTTCCTTCTCGCAATGACTAACTTAACCTTAAATCAACGACATTGATTGTACATTGTTTATTCGATATTTCGTGAGTTTTTAACCGGAGAATACTTTAGAAAAAAGTGGTGAGCTGGTCGTGTTTCATTAAGTCCTCTAACCCTTCTGTAGTTAGTGGCTTGTTTATAAAATCGATAACAATATTGTACTGGTTGGCTCTTGAGAAGTCTTCTGGATTAACTGTTGATGATACGATGACCACTTTAGTTGCAGGCAAACGGTCGGCATACTTCATCAGGTAATCTTCCAGAAAATCCCATCCGTTCATCACGGGCATGTTAAGGTCGAGAAGAATAAGTTTGGGAGGTTCCTGTTTTGGTACATCTTTATTTTTAGCAAAGTAAGCCGAGAACCAGGCCAATCCTTCCCTGCCATTTTTGGCTGTGATAACTTCCTTTGCAAATCCTGCCTTTTTTATAACCATTTCACAAAGCACCAGTGTGATCTGGTCATCGTCTATGCAAAATACCTTGTTTATCATACCCTGCTAATCTTGTTTATCTTACCCTGCTAATTTTTAAATGTAATGATGAAAGTAGTTCCTTTGTCAACCTCACTTTCAACATCAATTTCGCCACCCATAACCCGTATTTGCGAGTTTACAATATATAAGCCGAGGCCTTTACTGTCGGCATGATCATGAAACCGCTGGTAGAGGCCAAAGATACGATCCTTGTATCTTTCAAGGTCTATTCCCAGGCCATTATCAGAGAAATACAATTTTATTCCGTTATCTGTTTTTTGGGTAACAACGTTTATTTCAGGGTTTCTTTTGGGCGATCTATATTTTACCGCATTGGTAACCAGGTTTAAAAGAACGCTTTCGAGATAGCTGCGGTTAAATTCTACCTCGTATGCATTATTGAAATCAGTAGCTACTTTTACGTTATTTTTATCAATAACCGTGTGAACGGAATGTACAACGCGTTCGAACATCTTTCTCAGATCAAGCGTTTCCTTTTTAGCATTTACATTATTTTTTACAATCAATACATTCAGCAGGTCATTGACAGTATCGTTTAACTGAAGAGTGCATTCCTCAAAATTTTTGAGGAGTAAAGCGTTCATCGGATCGGTTATGAGAGAGGTATCGAATAGTTTTATGATGCCGAGCAGGTTAGAAAGCGGGGCTCTGAGATTGTGAGAAGTAATGTAAGAAAACTGCCGCAGATCGCTGTTATTTTGCGTCAATTCTTCTATCAGCATTTCTTTCTCCGATTCATTTCTTTTTTGCTCAGTTATATTTTGTGATGCTATAAGTATCTTATTAATGTTTCCTGCCGACTCATACAGCGGTACCGCACTGATCATATAACTCAGGCTGTCATGCTTACTTCAAAAACCAGGCTTTCCCCTTCAAAAACTTTCATTAAGTTTTCCCTCACTTTTTCTTTTACCGGACTGTGGAAATGAGAGGTATAATTGGTATTTTCAAAATAGGAGTCATCCACATTTTTTATATGAAATTCCTTTCCTGCCAGGTAAAGGATAGTTAAGTCCTGGTTCAAGATGGCAACTGCGCCATTAGGAAAGTTTTCTGAAATGGTACGAAACATCTGTTCACTTTCCCTTAGTTGTTCTTTGGCTCTATTTCTTTCTGTAACATCATGAATGGCTGCGAGCCAGGCTTTGCGTCCTTCAATTTCTATTTGATGTGTTCTTAACTCTACATCTATTACTTCTCCGTTTTTTTTCTGATGCTGAAAATCTGTGGTAATGTTGCTGCTGTAATTACTTAATGTACCGCTGCCGGTATACACACTGCTTCTTTTTACCGGCTCAAGCTCGTCGATTGTCATCTGCAGAAACTCTTTTTCGCTGTAGCCATAATGGTCGGTTGCAGCTTCATTTACCATTAAAAATGCATGGGATGCATCATCAAAAGCACACATTGGCAGCGGGTTATTATTAAAAAGAAACTTGTATTGTTCTTCCGATTTCTTCAGGTGCTCATATATTTTACTGCGCTCTATACCATATTTAATACTTTTTTGCAGCACAGTGGGGTTGCTGTCGCCTTTTACAATAAAATCCTGGGCGCCGACTTTGAGGCTTTCAATCGCTATTTCTGTATCGCCGACACCCGTTAAAATAATAACCGGTATCCGCGGAAATTTTGAATAAATGGTATGAAAAGATTTAATACCCATTCCATCTGGTAAAGTAAGATCGAGCAGGATGACATCTATTTTTTCTTTTTCCAGGTTTTGTAGCCCTTTCTCTAATGTATCTGCATGAAAAATAGTTGCTTTTTGAAACGATTCTTCCAGGTATTCATTTACCAGTATATAGTCGCCGGGATTATCTTCTATTACAAGTATATTAAGCGGGGTTTGTCGCATGTTTTAGTCTTTACCAGGTAGTTTAACTATAGATATCCAAAAATCTTCAATCATTTTTACTACATCAAAAAATTTATTGAGGTCAACGGGTTTTGTGATGAAACAATTGGCAAAGTTATTATAAGCCTCATCAACATCTACATTTGAAGAAGAGGTGGTGAGCATAACAACGGGAATTTTTTTTAAAGAAGGATTACTTTTTATATAAGACAAAACTTCTTTGCCATCTATTTTGGGAAGATTAATGTCGAGCAGTATTATATCGGGCAGAAGATACCGGGACGAGGCATCATTCAAAAAATGAATAGCTGCTTCGCCATCTCTTGCAACCGAAACAGTGTTTTTTATTTTAACGTCAGATAATGCCTCCCTGGTAAGTATTATGTCTCCTTCATTATCTTCGACAAGCAGTATGTGAATTTCTTTCATAGAAGTATTATTTGGATGTTGGTAAAGTAAAATAAAAAGTACTTCCCTCACCTTTAACTGAACTTACCCATATTTTTCCTCCGTGTTTGTCAATAATTTTTTTGCAGATAGCCAGCCCTATTCCTGTACCCGAATATTGGTCTCTGTTGTGTAAACGCTGAAAGATGATAAAAATTTTATCGAAGAATTTGCGGTCTATGCCTATGCCATTGTCTGTTATTTTAAATTTGCAGAATTGTTTCTCATCTTCAAGCGAAATATCAATAACAGGGGGAGAGTCGCTTTTATATTTCAAAGCATTACTGATAAGGTTTTGAAATAGCTGCAGAATTTGTGTTTTATTCCCCTTTATTACCGGAAGTTTTTGTGAATGTATTGTACCGTTCATTTCCTGCAGCATGTTTTTATAGGTAAATTTTATATCTTCTACTACCTCGTTTACATCTACATCTTCAATAATAATCTTACTCGAATTAACTCTCGAATACTCAAGCAGGTCTAATATAAGCCGCTTCATTCGTTCTGCGCCATCTACCGCATAGTGTATATATTCATGCGCTTTCTGGTCTAACTTTTCTTTATATCTTTTTTCAAGTAATTGCAAAAAACTGGTTACCATTCTCAAAGGTTCCTGCAGGTCGTGGGAGGTTACATACGCAAATCTTTCCAGTTCTGCATTTGACTCAGCAAGTTCTGCTGCTCTTTTTTCAAGCGAACTGTTCAAATTTTGAAGCAGATTTTCGTGTGTTTTTCTTTCTGTCAGGTCTTGCATTGCTCCAATCATTCTTACCGGCTCATTGTTTTCGTTATATATAATATAACCCCGGTCATAAATATATTTGTAAACGTCATTGGCTGTCTTAAACCGGTATTCATCCTCCCAGTTTGATATTCCCTGGGAAATATGATTTTTCATTTTTGTTTTTACTCTTTCCCTGTCTTCATCATGCAGGTTATCAGACCACCAGTTTAGAGCGCTTAAGGAAGAAGTGTCACTTATACCAAACATTTTTTTTGCACTTTCATTCCACTGTACTTCATTCGTTTTCAAATCCCAGTCCCATATAGCATCAAATGTAGCCTCACTTAGAAAGAGATACCGTTCATTGATCTTTCTAAGTTCCTGTTCTGCTATTGTTTGTTCAGTACGGTCAATTGTCAGTACAAGCCTCGCTTTTTTACCATTGTATTCCATATTGGCATACGTTACGTCAGCATATACCAGATCACCATTCTTTTTTTTATGAGTCCATAAGCTGTGATGATCTTGTTCTTCCCGGTCTTTCCATTCTTTGTAATCATCAAATTTATTAATCTCTGTTTCAAAGAGAATATTAGTAAGAGGCATATTTAAAAATTCGTCACGGCTATATCCATAATGGTTTATAGCTGCATTATTTACCTCTAAAAACTGTAATGTTTCCAAATCATAAATCCATGATGGGATGGGATGGTTGTAAAAGAGAATACGGTATTTCTCTTCAGAAGCTATTAAAGCTGCTTCGCTTGCTTTCTTCTCTTTAGCATCTCTTGCAATACTGTAAAATTGTTCATCGGCTTCTTCCCATCTGGATGACCAGACAAGAGATGCAATTGAACCATCTTTTTTGTAAAATTTGTTTTCAAAATTAGTTGTCCCTATTCCATTCTTTATATTAGATGTTACGGTTACAGACCGTTCCAAATCATCTTTATGTACAAAATCTATGTAATTTTTTCCTATTAGTTCTTTTGGCTTATATCCAAGTATTTCCTTAGAAGCAGCACTCACGTTGGTAAATTTTCCGTTTTCGTCAAGCGTGCAAATCATATCGAGCGAAGAGTCTAATATTTTTTTCAATTTACCGAGAACTAATCTTAGTCTTTTTTCATTTTTGTTTAAAGTTATTTCTGCAACAGATTTTTTGTTATTTTTTTTTGTTGTAGATAAATAAGTATCATTATCAGAATACTGTTGGATAATATTTTCTTCTTTTGATTGTGGCGACAGCACTCCTAAAAGTTCGTAGCCGGTTAGTATGTTGTCTTTATTGTGAATCGCGCAAATATTCCATTCGATCATTAAAACTTTTTCGCCTGAAGTATAAGGAGCAGCTAAAGTATAAATACTGTTGTCTTGTTTAAGATTATCGAAAGCGGATGTAAATTCTTTATTGTTACGGGAATTTAGAAAATCAGAAAAGGCAGTCCCTTTTACAGTTTTTTGTTTGCCAAAAAAGTTACTGCAACGTTGGTTGGCCGCTTCTATCTGGAGGGTAGAGTTTAAGGTAATATAAAAGCAATTGGTCGCTTTTAAAAGTATTGGTGACATACTTACAGGGTTCATAGAAATTGCGAAATGTGTGAAGATAGACCAACTATAGTTACCTGTACCTGTATCTTTATAAATACTGAGAATAAAACGAAATCTTTCTTAGTCAATCTTATTTGAAATTGTCTAAAAAAATACCACGTTAGATATTTGAACTTTAAACATGTTGTACGTCAGCACATAAAAAAAAATTGGTTAAAAAAATCCTGACAGCAATTAAAAAAGTATATGTACTTTTAACACAATAAACAAACTGCTATATGAAAGAATTAAAACATCTGCTGTGCTTTATTATGCTGGCAATTGTACCTGCTTTATCGTTTAGCCAGGCGAGAACAGTTACAGGACAGGTTACAGATAGTAAAGACAATACTCCCCTTGTTGACGCAACAGTATCGGTCGTCGGAAAATCAGTAAGTACAAAAACAAAAGCGGATGGTAGCTTTACCATCAGCGTGCCTTCCGGATCAAATCAGCTAAGAATTTCTTATGTAGGTTATGCAGATCAAACTGTCGCCATTACCTCTGGTAATATGACGGTGAGTATGGCTGCTTCTACTCAAAGCCTTACTGATGTTGTAGTTATTGGTTATGGCTCTGCACGTAAAAGGGACATAACTGGTGCTGTATCATCTGTTAAGGCTAAAGACTTCAACCAGGGGGTAATTAACTCTCCGGATCAATTACTTCAAAATAAAGTAGCCGGGTTGGAGGTTACAAATACGAGTGGTCAGCCGGGCGCTGCTACTACCATACAAATCAGGGGTAGCTCGTCTATCCGTGCCGGTGCGTCTCCTTTGTATGTTGTAGATGGTGTTATATTAGATGGAGGAACTGCCAGGCCGAATGCCTCCACTAATTTTGGAACCACTTCAAATTCAGACCCTCTCATTTTTATAAATCCTTATGATATTGCACAGATAGATGTATTAAAAGACGCTTCATCCACTGCTATTTATGGTTCCAGAGGTGCAAATGGGGTAATTATTATTACTACTAAAAAAGGAGGAACAGGACCTATGAAGTTAGACGTAGGCGTAAATTTTAGTGATTTTGCAGGTTATATGAAAAAATTTGATATACTAAGCCAGTCTCAATTTATATCAGCATTAAGTAAGTATACGTTAAGTAGCAATTCGCATATAAACGACAGCCTTAAAACTGCATATAATGGTGGCCAAAATACAAATGCATTAAAAGCAATTACCCAAAGTAAAGTTACTCAAAATTATTCTGTTTCTCTAAGTGGCGGTAATGAAAATGGAAAATTCAGAGCGTCTTTTCTTGCTTCTAATAATGAGGGTTTTATCAAAAAAACTTCTTTGAAAAAATACCTTGCATCCTTCAACGGTCAATATAATTTTTTAGATAATAAACTGGGAATAGAATTTGGTTTTATAGGTGCTAACTTCGGCGAAAGCCTTGCACCAATAGCTGGAAGTTCAGGATCTACCGGAAGTCTTATTAGTGCAGCTTTACAGTGGAATCCAACAAAATCCTTTTACCAGTCAAATGGTACCTATTATTACCCGCAGTCAGGCTCAGGAAATCCTTTAGCGGAAATTGATGCATCTGATGATAATACAAATGTTTCTGAATTTCTCGGTCATATTTCTGCCTCATATAAATTGTTGCCCAACCTTCAATATAAATTTTTGTATGGTTTGAATTATGGAATAGGCGATCGATATATAAATCTTGCCGGATGGTTACCTGTTTTTGCATTTGGATCAGGAGGTGCTGCAATACTAAATCAAACATTGTTTACACAAATTGTTGATCACACTCTTAATTATAATGCCAATATAACCAAAGGCTTGTCTCTTGATGCATTAGTAGGGTATGAATATTACAAGCGCAACGCCAGAGGAGGCTCTATGTCTGCAAGCGGTTTCAATACCAATCTTTCTGAAACTAACAGGGTTCCTGCTTTATATACAAACAATATTCAAAATGCGTCGACTCAAACTCCTTACTCATCTTTTGTTGATCCATCTGCAGAATTGCAGTCTTATTTTGCGAGATTTACATTCAATTACCTTGATAAATATATTATTACCGGAACTTTAAGGGATGATGGATCAAGCAAGTTTGGCGCAAATAATCGTTATGGTTATTTTCCATCCGGTGCTTTTAAATGGCAGGTGAGTAATGAAGACTTTATGAAGGGTAGTACTGTTTTTTCTAATTTGGGTCTTCGTGTTTCTTATGGTGCTACAGGCAATCAAGAATTTCCTGCCGGTGCTTCCAAGGAACAATTTAACTTGGGTTCATATAATACCATTAATCAGACAGTTAATGGTAACCCTAACTTAAAATGGGAAACATCCAAGCAATTTGATGTAGGCGTAGACTTTGCTTTTGGAAAAGGAAGAGTTTATGGTTCTTTAGATTATTATGATAAAAACACGAGCAATATTCTTTTCGCTACCAATGCGATACAACCTGCTCCCAATTCCACATCATACCTTAACCTACCCAATGCCCATTTAATAAACTCCGGGCTTGAAGCATTTTTAGCGGTTAATTTAATGCAAAACAAAAATATTACTTGGGATATAAGCGGAAACGTTGCTTATAACAAAAACAGAGTAAACAACTTTACAGATCCAAATTCTGGAAAGGCTTTGGTGATTAATACAGGTTCAATTACAGGACAAGGTGTATCACAGACTACTGCACAAATATTTACTAATAATCAACCTGTGAATGTTTATTTTTTAAAGGAATTCCAGGGTTTTGACCAAAATGGTAATCAAATAATCAGTGCAAATCCTGTGCTTAAAGGATATGATCCAAATCCCAAAGTTATAGGAGGGCTTAGCACTTCTTTAAGATACCAGAAATTTACAATAAGCGTTAATATGGGAGGATCCTTTGGATTCAAGATTTATAATAATACAGCAACTTCTGTTACTAACATTGCCGGTATTTTAGGAGGAAGAAATATTGACCTTAAGGCTTATAATTCTGCAGAAATGCCCTCTAGTGGAGTTTCAGCCTCAGATCGTTTTCTGGAAAATGGTAATTACTGGAAGCTAAGGAATGCTACAATTTCTTATAATGCTGGTAATATTGCTAAAGCATTCAAAAATGTAAATGCTTATGTTACAGGAAGTAACTTGTTTGTAATAACCAAATTTAGCGGGTTTGATCCTGAAGTAAATATTGATAAAAGTGCTAATGGATATCCTTCGAGATCTATAGAATATATTCCTTATCCTACACCAAGAACAATAACAGTAGGAGTCAATTTTTCGTTATAAATATTAATAAAATTATAGAAATCATGAATAAATATAATAGTATAGTAAAACTTTCAATGCTATTTTTAGCAGTAGGGACAATAGTAAGTTGTACGAAATTAAACGAGAAGCTGAATAGTACACTTACAAATAGTCAGGTTGTTTCATCGTTTGGAAGTAATGGACCTCAGCTAATATTAAGCGGAGCTTATGCTGATCTTACTTTTTTAGCAGCTCAGGATCAACTTTTTTCACTAGAAGAAAATTCAACTGACGAATCCTTAGTTCCAACAAGAGGAGGTGACTGGGATGATAATGGTGTTTGGCGGGTAATTCATGCACATACATGGACTGCAGATCATGGACAAATATTAAGTGTATTTAATAGTTTAAACAAACTTAATTTTGATGCCACAAATGTATTAGGTTTTAGCCCAACTCCTTCCCAGGCCGCACAGGCTAAGGTTTTAAGAGCCTTTGCTTTATATTATTTAATGGATTTGTATGGCCAATATCCAATCAGAAATGCAGGAGATAATTTATTGCTTGCTCCGGTTGTAAGAAGTGGCGCAGCAGGAATTGATTCCATTATTAATGACATTACCCTTGCTTTACCTAATTTACCTGCCCCTGGCAATCCGGCTATTGTAAATTCAGATGTAGCTAAGGTTTTATTAATGAAATGTTATTTGCAGAAGGGTACATTTATCAACAGTGCAGCTCCTACTTTTGATCCTGCTGACCTTGCACAGGTGATAAGTATTGGTAATAGCATTATAAACAGCGGTTTGTATACTTATATGACTAATTATTTTGATAACTTCACTGCAACCAATCATGCATCAACTGAAGCTATATTTTTATATCCTAATACGAGTGGTGTTTCTGTAAATCATGCTGCGACAGAAGCGCGATGGAATATGACATTGCATTATAATAGTTTCAAAGCTAAAATAGGAGGTGCAGGATGGAATGGGTTTAGCACAATTAGTGATTTTTACACCAGCTTTAATACAGGTGGAGGAGCCGTAACTTATGGTCCTGCAGATGCCGCATGGGATACAAGATTAGGAGGAAGAACTAGCAGTAATGCTGCTTCTTCTCAAATTAGTGGAATAAAACCTGGGTTTTTGGTTGGTCAACAATATGACGCTGATGGTACACCCCAACATGACAGAAAAGGTAATCTACTTGCTTTTAAACCAACTATTGCTTCAAATATGGTTGAACAGGGTAATGACCTTG
>CAXUMK010000039.1:21655-24801 GCA_964251885.1 uncultured Segetibacter sp.
TAGAGTAGTGAAGTATACTCCTGACTATAGCGGAGCTAATTATCAGTTCTATGGTGGACCCGCAGGAAATGATTTAATGATTTTTAGATACCCTGATGTAGTATTAATGGTTGCAGAGGCAGAATTAAGAGTAAATGCTTCTGACCCTGCAGCTTTGAAATTGGTAAATGGTCTTAGAACAGCGAGAGGTGCCGCGCCTATAACGTCTTTACCTTTAGTAAATCCTTCCAATGTAGACGATCCTAATACCCTACTGGCTGAAAGAGGCAGAGAACTGTATTGGGAAAGCTTTAGAAGGACTGATCTTTTACGTTTTGGCGTTTATCTTAAACCCTGGGGTTTAAAACCTACTGATGATCCAAAGAATTTATTGTACCCGATACCTAATCAGGCACTGGCTGCAAATCCTAATCTTAAACAGAATACCGGATATTAAGTATTTCTCTTTATTTAAAATAATAAAAGGCCAGAAAAACTGGCCTTTTATTATTTGTAGAAAAAGATAAAACCAACAGTTTTTTGAAACGATCTGAAGCTTCTGTTTTTTGTTTTAACTAAAAAAAAGCTTGTTGCTAACTGCTTTATCATACATTTATTTTTCTAAAAATGATGGAAATTTTATTATAAATGAAGCAGCTTCACTGGCTTTTTTTTCTATTATTTCTTTTTTCATGCAACAGAAAAAGTGATCTGCCTTTGTTTCAATTGGTGCAAAACAGCGGAATAGATTTCAATAATAAAGTCGAAGACGGGAAGATTGAGAACAGTTTTCTTTTTCGTAATTTTTATAATGGCGGCGGTGTTGGAATTGGAGACATAAACAATGATGGCTTACCTGATATCTTTTTTACCTCTAACATGGGTGAGAATAAATTATACCTCAATAAAGGTAACTTTAAATTTGATGATATATCTGCTAAAGCTGGTTTTAAGCAGGATAGTATGTGGAGCACCGGAGTTGTATTTGTTGATATTAATAACGATGGCTGGCTCGACATCTACGTTTGTAATTCAGGGCACATGACCAATGGAAACAGGCGAAACAAGCTTTACATCAACAATAAGAATTTGACGTTTACAGAGTCTGCTGCTAAATATGGTTTGGATATATCTTCTTATGCGACCCAGGCTTCTTTTTTTGATTACGATTTAGATGGTGACTTAGACTGTTTTATTATAGCAAACAGTCCCATGCCCATTAATACTTTGGGTTATACCAACCGCAGAGACCTGTTGGCTAAAGACTGGCCGGTAGAAAAATTTGTAAGAGACGGCGGAGATCACTTGTATAGAAATGATAACGGGCATTTTAAAGAAGTGACAAAAGAGGCAGGCATTCATGGCACGCTAATGAGTTTTGGCCTGGGAGTTTCGGTAGGTGATGTAAATAATGACGGTTATCCTGATATTTATGTTTCAAACGATTCGTATGAGCGGGATTATTTATACCTCAACCAAAAAAACGGAACTTTTAAAGATGGACTGGAAGAATGTATAAAGCAAACCAGCTTTTCATCTATGGGGGCCGATATGGCAGATATAAACAATGATGGCAATCCTGAAATTTTTACCACAGATATGTTACCAGGTGATGATTACAGGTTAAAAACATTGGGAGCATTTGATAATATTGATGTGTACAATAAAAAGCTGCAATTGGGTTTTTATCATCAGTTTATGAAGAATTGCCTTCAGTTAAACAATGGAGACGGCACTTTCTCTGAAATTGCCAATTACAGCGGTGTTGATGCAACAGACTGGAGTTGGGGTGCGCTTATGTTTGATGCTGACAATGATGGTTTCAATGACATTTATGTATGTAACGGAGTAAATAAAGATGTTACCAATCTCGATTTCATGAATTTCTTTGCCGATAACGTTATTCAAAAAATGGTGTTAACCGGTAAAAAAGAAAATGTAGATGAAGTTTTGAAAAATATTCCCGTAACCCCAATGTTGAATAAAGCTTACAAAAACAACGGGAATCTTACATTCTCAGATGAGGGTAAGCAGTGGGGATTTACCACAACATCTTTTTCAAACGGCGCTGCTTACGGCGACCTGGATAATGATGGCGATCTTGATCTTGTCATAAACAATGAAAACCAACCGGCTTTCATTTTTAAGAATAATTCAAGGGAGTTGAATAAAAATCATTTTGTCGGTATTCAACTGAAAGGAGACAACAGGAACACATTTGCTATTGGCAGTAAAATAAAAGTATACAAGGAAAACCAGCTTTTTTACCGTGAGTTGTTTCCCAGCAGAGGCTTTCAGTCTTCGATGGATTATAAACAGATCATCGGTTTGGGGTCGCTTACAAACATTGATTCTATAATGATTACCTGGCCCGATTTAACAACAAGCCGGCTTCTTCATCCTTCGGTTGATTCGGTTTATACAATCCAAAAATCTTCTGCAGAAAACAAAGTTCCCGTTCATATTTCTCCTGGTTTAACCAATACAGTTTTACCTTTTTTTGATTCTGTGAATAATGTATTTGAAAAACATACAGAGGATGATAATATCGATTTTTACTACGAAAGAAATATTCCTGAAATGCTTTCGAGGGAAGGGCCGAAAGCTACATGCGGAGATGTAAATAACGATGGATTAATGGACATTTTTATTGGAGGAACGCAGGGACACCCAGGACAATTATACATTCAGGATGCATCAGGGAATTTTATAAAAAAGGAAGAGCTGGCCTTTCAGCAGTTTACAGATTTTGAAGATGAGGCGGTGTTGTTTTTCGATGCCGATAAAGATGGCGACCTCGATCTTTTTATTGGTCCGGGCGGCAACAGCAATCCTCCTAACAGCAGGCAAATGCAAAACAGGTTGTTCAAAAATGATGGGAAAGGAAACTTCACATTAGACGCTGCTGCATTTCCTAACAATGGAATGAATATAGCTGTCGCCACTGCTTACGATTTTGATCACGACGGCGATCTCGACCTTTTTGTCGGAGGCAGAAGCACTCCGCGTGATTATGGCATTTCTCCTTCGAGCTATATTTATCAAAATGACGGCAACGGTCATTTTAAAGATATAGCTAAGGCAAATAATCCTGATATAGCCGATATAGGAATGGTAACAGGGGCTGTATGGGCAGATGTAGCGGGTAATAGTGATAAGGAATTGAT
>CAXUMK010000039.1:24811-31509 GCA_964251885.1 uncultured Segetibacter sp.
TTTCTCTTACAATGGCAAGCGGTTTACTGAACTTAAAACAAACCTCGAAAGTATGTCGGGCTGGTGGGAGTCTATTGCTGCTGCAGATATAAACGGAGATGGTAAAACGGATTTGATTTTAGGAAATATAGGCGACAACTTTTACCTGCGGCCCGATAAGGAAAATCCCGTAAAATTGTGGATGGCCGATGTTGACGGCAATGGAGATGTAGACAAAATATTAACACGTACAGTTGATGGAAAAGATAAACCGGTTTTCTTAAAAAACGATCTGCAGGAGCAGATACCTTCTATAAAAAAGGAAAATTTGAAACACCAGGACTATGCAAAAAAGTCTATACAGGAATTGTTTAGCGAAAAAGCATTACAAAAAGCAGTTGTAAAGCAATTTAATTATGCAAGTTCGTGTGTAGCAATTAATGATGGTCATGGAAATTTCATTGTTCAAAAATTACCCATCAGGGCGCAGCTTTCGTCTGTTGATGCAATTCATTGTATTGATATTAATCACGATGGTTATATTGATCTGATAACCGCGGGCAACCGTTCTGGTTTTCTTCCACAATTAGAAAAACTGGATGCGAGCTATGGAGATGTTTTTATTAATAATAAGAGAGGAGGATTTACATGGGCAGGTTCTAAACAGTCGGGATTGAGAGTGGATGGTGAAGTGAGAGACATAGCAGAATTGAAAGGAAAGAATAATAATTTCTTACTTTTCTTAAGAAATAATGATTACCCTAAAATGTATAAAATAAGCACTTCTGCTCATTAGCCTGTTTTTTTAAAGCTGTTTAGATCTTTTAAAAACCATGTATACTTTACGCTACATAAAAATCGCGTAACGACGGGACAAGTGGTGCAGTGTTTTTTTAGGAGCCGAACTATATTACTACTATAATGCATCGTTGCGTCGCACACTTATATCTGAAGGTACTTTCTTCGGCAAAAGAGAGCCGTCATTGCGAGGAGGAACGACGAAGCAATCCCTTCATTTGCCAGTGTGCAGGTTAAACTGCAAGATGGATTGTACGCTTTGTTCATTATTCAGCAATGCACTGTTAGCGGGAATCTTGTACGGCGTGCAATATAAAATAAAGGCTGAAGTTGCCAAACGTGATGCAGATGAACGTAATGCGACGCAACGATGAAGCCATAAAAACAAATGCCTGTATCAAAAAAAGGAATACATTTTTACGCATCCGTTATAATTTACAACCGGGTTTATTTATGAATTATTACAAAAGACAGGTTTTATCTTTTTTATTACCAGGCTTTTTATTTTTTTCAGGTTGTACTTCACACAATAAACAGCCTTCTTTATTTGAAGCTTTAGACAGCAAAACAACCGGTTTAAGTTTCACTAATCATTTATCTTCTACAGACTCATTTAATATGTTTAAGTACATGTACTTCTACAATGGTGCAGGTATTGGTGCCGGCGATTTTAATAATGATGGCAAGATTGATTTATTTTTCTCTTCCAACCAGGGAAGGAATACAATGTACCTGAATACTGGCAATCTTCATTTCAAAGATGTAACCGACGAGGCTGGCATACCAAAGGAAAATGCCTGGAATACAGGAGTATCGGTAGTGGATATTAACAATGACGGCCTACTTGATATTTACATCTGCAGGGTAGGCAACTACCAGATTTTGCACAGCCATAACGAGCTTTTGATATGTACAGGAATTGACAAAAACGGGGTGCCCCGGTACGTAAATAAAGCACATGAATATGGATTGGATTTTTCAGGGTTTAGTTCACAAGCCGTATTTTTTGATTATGACATGGATGGCGATCTGGATATGTTTTTGTTAAATCACTCGGTGCACGAGAATGGATCATTTCGGCCAAGACAGGATTTTTTAGGAACCTATCACGAACTTTCAGGAGACAGGATGTACCGCAATGACGGAAACCATTTTACAGATGTAACACATGAGTGCGGTATCAACAGTTCTGCTATCAGTTACGGATTAGGCGTTGTGGTTGCAGACATCAATCTCGATGGCTATCCTGATTTGTATGTGGGAAATGATTTTCATGAAAATGACTATTTATACATCAATCAAAAAAACGGGACTTTTAAAGAAGATCTGACTAATGAAATGATGCACACCAGCCAGTTTTCAATGGGCGTAGATGCAGCAGATGTAACCAATGATGGTTACCCTGAAGTTATTTCTGTAGATATGCTGCCATCTGACCCTTATATTCTTAAAAGGTCTCTTGGAGAAGATGAATACGATATATTTAACCAGAAGATAGGTTTTGGCTACAATTATCAGTATACCCGCAATAACTTTCAGTATAACCGCAGGAATGGCATGTTTAGTGAGGCAGGATTGTATAGCGGCATTGCTGCTACCGACTGGTCGTGGTCGCCTTTGTGGATGGATTTTGACAATGATGGCCTGAAAGATTTATTTATTTCGAATGGAATACCTAAAAGAATGAATGATATTGACTATATCAATTTCATTTCTGACCAGGAAGTGCAGCAGAAGATTCAGGACAATAAAATAGATGAAACCGATGCTACATTAATAGACAAATTTCCGCAAATAAAGCTTCGTAATAAGTTTTTTAAGAATAATGGTGATCTTTTATTCGAAGACATCGAACAGCAAATAACAAATGACAATCTTACCTACTCGAATGGCGCAGTATATGCCGACTTTGATAATGACGGCGATTTGGATGTGGTTGTAAATAATATAGATGATCCGGCGCTGCTGTACGAAAATAGAAATGATAAATTAAGTAAAATAAAATCGCTTGAAATCAATGTAAAGGGATCTTATAAAAATGTACGGGCAGTCGGTTCAAAAGTGGTTGTTTTTGCAAATAATGGTATCAGAACGTATGAAAAATTTCCTGTGCATGGTTTTCTTTCGAGCATGGAAATACCGATGCATATTGGGTTAAAGAATACCAAAATAGATTCGATGTTTTTTATTTGGCCTGATAATACTTTTCAGACTCTTCACCTTTCAAAAGATACTTCTGCCATTTCGCTTACATATCAAAAAGGGTTGCCTTTATTTGATTATACAAAAATTACTTCCTTTACAAAAAACGGCAGCTTCCCTATGGAAGATATAACCTCTGACGTTGGACTGAATTATAAGCATGTAGAAAATGATTTTCCCGAATTTGACCGGGAGCCTTTAATACCTCACATGTTTTCTACCGAAGGGCCTGCGTTAGCTGTAGCCGACATCAACCACGATGGTTTGGATGATATTTTTATCGGATCGTCTAAAACATTTAAAAGCGGCATTTTTCTTCAAAGCTCAAACGGCAGGTTTAACAGGTTAGATGTGCCTGTTCTCGATAACGACAGCATGTATGAAGACGTGTCTGCCACGTGGACAGATGTAAATAATGATGGCAATACAGACCTGGTAGTGGCAAGTGGCGGAAACGAATATTATGGGCAGGACAATCATTTAACTCCACGTGTTTATCTTAATGACGGTAAAGCTCATTTTTCTGCGGTTAATGATGCTTTTAGTCAGTTGTATATAAATGCATCGTCTGTTGCTGCGTGTGATTTTAATGGAGATGGATATATGGATCTATTTATAGCAGGCCGTACCGTACCGTGGAATTATGGTCAGGTGCCGCGTTCTTATCTTTTGCAAAATGATAAAAGAGGAAGATTTAAAGACGTTACTTCTTTGTATGCAAAGGAGTTAACAGAGGCAGGATTTGTTACCAATGCAGTTTGGTTTGATATTGATAAAGATGGTGACCAGGATTTAATATTATCATTAGAATGGGACGGCATTGTCGCATTCATAAACAACAAAGGAACATTTACCAAAAAACAATTGACAGACAGAAAAGGCTGGTGGAATTTTGTTTTGCCTGTTGATATTGATAACGACGGAGACATTGACTTAGTAGCAGGCAACTTAGGTTTAAACAGCCGCCTGAAAGCCTCAGACAAAGAAGAGGTAAAACTCTATTATAACGACTTTGATGGAAATGGTAAAAAAGAGCAGGTATTAACCTATTATTTGCAGGGCAAAGAAATTCCTTTTGCCAATAAGGCTGAATTAGAGAAACAGATGCCGATACTGAAAAAGAAGTTTTTGTATGCAAAAGATTTTGCAAAAGCTTCTCTTGAAGAGATTTTTTCAAAACAAAAGCTCGATGAAGCAAAGAAACTTACCGCAAACTATTTCCCGAATGCCATTTTCATCAACGATGGTAAAATGAACTTTACGGTACACGCCATGCCCTGGGAAGCCCAGTTGACTTCTTATAAAGATGCTGTTGTTGTAAATGCCAATGGAGACAATTTACCAGACATCTTACTTATGGGAAACTACTACGAGAATAATATTGAAATGGGTAGGTATGATGCAGACTTTGGAACAATTCTGTTAAACCGGGGACATGACGCTTTTACAGCCGAAAGTATAAACGGCCTGAAAGTAAAAGGTCAGGTTCGCCACATAAGTAAGATTACTATTGCAAAAAAGGAGACCTATATTTTAGCAAGAAATAATGACAGCACGATGGTTATTAGCTTTAGAGAAAAACGAAAATAATCTAAATGAGGAGGCGTGAATTTATACAATGGGCATAAAAATGTGGGTAATCCATTTGGCGCTGTCTGTTTCTTTAGACCGGTCTGTGATAAGAGATTCCCAATGAATAACCGGACTTGTAAGATTGTAATCCTGCATATACAGATTTAATTCCTTGTAAGCCTTTTTTATAGTTTCAGGGCCACCTTTAATTTCTGCCACTATTATTTTATCTCTATAAATAATCATACGTTTTAAAGAGATATTAGCTGTACCTGCAAGCTCTTTATCTGTGGGAATAGCAACCATTGCGGTATAGTGAGTGCTGTCAACAGCAGTCACATTTAACATTGGATAATTTGTCTCTCTGGCTCCCTGAACGCCGATATATTTTTGAAGATTGGCCACGAGATCGTACACCTCTTTTGTCGACGGATAATGATTTGCAGTTATTTTAGTAGCAACCAAAAAAGTATCTTTTATTGTAGTACGATGAATATTAAATGCATACAGGTTTTCTGTGTTTTCATTAAACGCCTTGAAACTTTTAAGAATAACTTCCATATTGCTTCGCATTGCTTTTGCCTGCTGGTATTTCAAAATTTTTGTAAAAGGATTCGCAGAAGTTTCGATATCGCTCTTCCACTGTACGGCAACAGAATCTGGGGCAATTGGTATTATCACGATCTCTCCGTCAAAAGCGTGTGATCCATTAATCGTGTTTACTTTAACCGAGCGATATAGTACTCTATTGATGTTATAAGTAAAATCATTATACCTATAAAAAGTCTTTTGATTCTGCAAAATTTTTTTAGATGGCCACCATTTTTTCCATTTTGCATAGTCCGATAAATTTCGCATAATGGCGTTTTCATTTGCTTTTACTATAGTTACTTTAGAAACAGTAAGATGACGGGGGATAAAAATAAAAGTAGATAGTAAGAACAAAACCAATAGTACCGCAATAACTGTTAAAATTTTTTTCATAACCTTTCATTCGTCTATTGCTGCAAAGTAATTGATCCTGATTTATAAACACTCTATTATACATTGGGCAATATGTTAAGAAAAGTAGCAGCATTTATAAATCATCTTTCTGAAGCTTAAGGATATAGGAGCCCAGGTTCCATTTTCTTTTTACCTCACCTTTAGTTATTTAAAAATTCACTAAAAAACCTGTCTAAAATTTGTTGTTAATCTTATTTTTTTATAAGAATTTTTTAAATTTTACGTTAGAGGTATGTATAAAGAGTATGGTTTTTGTTGAGAATGCGACGTTAACAGGTTGTGTTGTTTTCAGTTGCCATACAATTCAATTTTCTAAAATATTTTAAGCTGGCTTTTAAATCAATTGTAATTAATGAAAACACCTTTTTTTGTCATTTCACTTTTTCTGGTAATAGGTTCTTATGCCCAGCCCTTACGTCTTCACATTTTAGGCGGAATGGCAAATTATGGCGGAGATCTTCAGCCCAAAAATTACACGCTTAATCAATCTAATCCTGCTGTGGCTGTGGGCAGTACTTTTAATATTACAGATAAGCTTGCTGTACGCAGCGATTTTTTGTTCACCCATTTAGGTGCCGATGATAAGAAAAGCGGTATACCTAAATTAATATCCCGCAATCTTAATTTTAAAACTATTATTCAGGAATTAACACTAACGGGTGAGTACGACATTTTAAATATCAGCAGGTTTGGGTGGTCTCCTTATGTTTTCGGTGGAATTGGCGTATTCCATTTTAGCCCTTATACTTATGGATCAAAAGGGCAAAAGCAATATTTGATAGGACTTGATACGGAAGGAGAGGGGCTCGACGGCAGAAAAACTTATAAGACAACACAGTTGAATATTCCGATAGGTGGAGGTATAAAATACGCATTGTCTGACGACATAAACATCGGATTTGAAGTAGCTTTCAGAGTGCTTAAGACGGATTATTTAGATGATGTAAGTAAAACTTATGTAGATAAAAACGTTTTACTTGCTTACCATGGCCAGGAGGCGGTCGACCTTGCATTTCGTGGCGATGAGTTGAAAAATAATCCCCAGTCTTACCCTCCGGCAGGAACAATACGGGGTAATCCTAAGGTAAATGACTATTATTATTACGCCCAATTCAGAATTAGTCTTAGAATGCCCTGGTTTG
>CAXUMK010000040.1:0-30283 GCA_964251885.1 uncultured Segetibacter sp.
TATTCTGGCAACAGCAGTGCCTTGTGGAAACCTCGAATAGTAGTAGCCATACCAATTCAGAATTTGGCGGAGGTATTTTTTTAGATCACCAATATTAGGCTGAACAGTTTTCGTATCAAAGAAATAATCAACACCATCTTTTTGCAGCCAGACATCTACTCCGCTGCCAACAGGGGCTATAATAAAATGAGTAATTGGAGAATTGATAAACTGCTGACAAATATTTCTAATTGTGTCATGACTGGAGGTGCCATTGTAAATATTATTTTGATTTTCTCGTGCTTCAATAATTACCTGAATAGTCGAGGCTAAAGATCCAGGCATATTTGCAGCAGCCTCTAAATTTTTATTTATTACTGTGAAGCCATTAGCTCGTGCAATCTCTTTTGCTAAGGGCTCCCATAAGGTTCTACCCAATGAAGTTTCTAATCCACCAACGATTGAGCGAATCTCTCTTTCACGGGGAATCAATAAATCAAGGATCTGGAACTTTCTCTTTCTGTTTAAATTCTTCTTGAAGTACTGTAGGATGCTATTAATAGCAGTTTGTTTGATGAGAGGTTTAAGGGAAGTCTGCATAGATAGTTATTGATTGCCACGCTCGGGGGTGTCTTGTGCGCTAAGAATAGCGGAAAGGTGTTTTATAAGTTCATTGGTTTTGGGTCCAGAATAAAATCCTCTTCTCTCAAATAATCCTTCATAAGAACTAAGCATATTGTTAACCTTAATGAATAAGCGTTTTGTAAAGTCCTCATCTTTTAGAGCCTTAAGTTTTTGGTCAGTATTTTTCTTGCCTTCCTGTTCTATAATTACATCGCATGCCAAAAGCAAGTGCATATCCATAGTCTGGCTTCTTAGCTTAATAATATTATTAGCCTGAAAATAATTCAGGTAATAGAGTAAAATGGCAGAGTAATAGTAATCATCATAGTTGGTGCCTTTGAAGATTTGGCCTCTTTGCTGGTACTTTTCAGTCTTTTTAATTGCGTTACTTTTCATTTCATGCGGCACCCGTAACATGACAGATAAATACGCCTTTGCCATTGTCTCAATATCAACTTTTTTATAAGGTGGGCTTATAGTTGAATGCTGGCCTCTCAGACGCTCGTAATAAAGTTGAAAAGAATCAATCCCTTGAAAGTACTCCTCTAACTTAGCATGGAAGTCATTTAATGCTTGTAAGTCTTTGTCAATTGAATTTTGATTATTTGTAGCAAATATTATTTCTTTCTTTAATTGTTCGTTTTTGGTTGCTATGACTTTGACAAAGACTTCAATATCATCTATCGTATCGGGATTATCCTCATGATAATCAAAAAGCATGTGAGTTGTCTGGCAGCCATTAATTATACGAGGATAAGTTAAGTAGAATACATCCTCTAACATTTCATGACGTTGAATCTCATCGCATAAGATTGTTAAGCCGTTATTAAGATAAATGAAATAATCCCTAAAATCCGTTTTTGTTAGTGTTTCTGTGATCTTATCATTCACGGTCGAATTTTCAATCACCGATCGTGGATTTTCAATAAAGAGCTTCTCTCTTAAATTTTTGTCTTTTGTTTCGATGAGCTTTCTTAGCTCCTTAAACTTCAATGATGATATAAGACTAAAAGAAACTTCATTTTTTCGATCGAGCTGTTTACTTTTATGAAATTTGATCGGTGCTCTCAGAAATTTATCTATATTGTCAAACTTCGACGTTAGCTCTTCCTCTTGCAATATGCAAATTGGCTCTAACCTAAAGCGGGACTGGAGTCCTGATCTCTCAGTGAATTTTCTCATTTCTATCCCCATGTCCTTTTCACTTACAGTATGGCTAGTTCTTGCTGACGAGAAGTAGACAAAAACTTTTGGTGCCTCCTTTAGTCTGTTAAGAAAATCATTCTCCTCATTCAGCAGTTTATTAAATACAATTTCTGAGAAGGGTTCAATTTTACTTTCTTGTAAAAGGAAGCTAATAATTGAGTCGATGTAGGACTGAAATTTTTTATGATCCCAGCTGCGTTGAGTAGTCGATTGGATAAAGCAAAATTGAATGTGGAGCTTTTCATTCTCACCAATTTTAGCTAAGTCCGCATCGTCAACAACAAGCTGATTATTGATAATAATGGCGAGTCCATCTATTCCTTGAATTTTACCTGTTGAAACTTTGTTTATCATTTCGAAATCTTCTTCTAAAAGATTCGAAAGAACAATATAATTTGAGTACGCTTCAAACAAATCAACATCTGGTGTATTCACTTCATCAATAGCAAACTTTTTAGCAAAAGTTTTTTGACGAGAATTTAATCCAATACCGAATTTTTGATCCATCATTTATCCTTGAGGTGAAAAATTATTTCAGAATACGCCCCCTTATCCTTTTCTGTCCTATTTAAAACCGGCCTTTTAAATTGGTTAACAATCTGCATTCCAACGTTAGCTGCAATTTTGGGGTACAAGTTGTATTTGTCGTTAGCCACTAAAAAAATATCAAAATCCTTCGCTAACCATTTTTTATAGTTCCAGAGTACTTCCGTTATACCCTTTATATAACTTTCTTTGGCGGCAGCCCCCTGGCCTTTATAGAGCGGTCCGATTTCTAAGTCATCATTCCTTTTAAACTTATACAAATCATAAGCATAGGCATGCTGTTCGTGATAATCAATTAATCCTACATAGGGCGGGGAAGAAAAGATGCCCTTTATCTTCTGCTTTTTCACAAGAGCAGCAAGCTCCGGCTTCGTTTTCTTTAGCTCTTTAATTAAACTAATTCTCCGGCTGTCACCCGTTAAACACACCTGTTGTGTATTGGTTCTGAGGCTGTCAAACTCAACAAGACGCCTAACCGTATCCTTTGAATAGGTTTCCCACCATTTTAGAATAGAGAATAAAGGTTTGCACATTTTCCCATGCTTACCACAATAGTAAGTAGTAGTGACAGGTTCCACAAGTGTTGCAAGATCAGCATGGGTTGTAGCTCTGCAGCTACGAATAGTGCGGCTTAGAATTATACTAATGATATTTCTGGTTGCGGTTGCTTGTTTCTTTATTTTATTAATCTCTTTAAAAACAAATTCAATTTCATCACGCACATGCTGAGAAAACCATTTGTCAAGAAACGTTTCTGACTTATCCTGCCGAAGCTTGATTTTATAATTCTTTACAAGTTTGTTGTAAACAGGTAAAAACTCCTCCTCTTTTTCAACACCATATTTAAATTCATCAATCTCTCCCTGGTGTAAACTGTATTTGTAAGCAGGCACAGGAAAATGCAGACTGTTGAACTCATACAATTCCTGTAGCAACCGTTCTTCAAATTCATGTGTTTGAGAATTTTCTAAAAACTTTTTAAGGGCAGTTGTAATTCTATCTATCTCATGCTGTACTCCAAGCAGATCGTATGAAGCTACTTTACAATTGCCGATTAGGGCGTTAAAAGCAGATACATCCATTCCTACAGCGTGAATACCAAGTTCAGCAGCCTGAACCATAGTTGTTCCGCTACCTGAGAAGGGATCGAGAACTATGTCACCTTTTTTAAAATAAACTTCTTTTTTAAAGCTGTCGGTATGATTATCTAAAAAATATTCAACCAGTTGGGGAATAAACTTTCCTTTATATGGATGAAGTCTATGTACATGCTTTGTTGTTTCTGATTCCTTGTATTGATCAAAAGATAAAGCCCAATTCAAATCATCTCCAAGCAGATCTTTCCACGCTACTTCCCTTTGTCCATTATAAGATTCGTAATACTTAGTCAAATCTGATTTAGAAATTTGCGTTGAACCATTGTCACCAATCTTTTTTATTCGACCATACTGAATAAGATAAGAAATATTTGAAGTAGTTACATTTTTTTTAAGATATTCTGAAGCCCAATCACTTGCCTCTTTGATTGTTAAAAGTTCATCAGATAATATCATTTCGATTTCTTTTGGTTCAAATGTAGGTATTCCATCTCAATCACTACCTTTCGCTCGTAATCTTTACCTGTATTGGTCTTGCAGCAATGCCTTTAGTGTTCTTCACCTGCAAACATAGATGCTATTGGTGAAGATAGTAATAGCAGCGTTAACGGCAGACACACAACATCCTGCCAATCCCAACAATCTCACGAAAAGTAGATACAGTACAAGTGAGGACGCAAAGCGGCTTAATAGTAGCATAAAGGCTAAATAGAAAAAATCTACTTACTCACATTCAACATCTTCTGCAATATTTTCCCCCAGTTTGTTTAAGCGTTCCTTGTTTGGTTGGTTTAACTGTTTTAACCCGATCACTTAAATCATAATTAATAGCAGAACTACGACCTGCAATAGAAGAACAAAAGTTGCAAATCCAACAGAATATGTGGATAAAGACAGGGCGGGGTTACTGGATGCCAAGTTAAAAGGAAGATAATCCGCACAACGCAGTAGCATGTGGATCGTATAATTTGTACAACAGCCCCTATTTTATCAATGACAGGCTCGGCTATGATTTAACCTTTGACAATTGGTTCTGAGGCAACAAGCTAACCGGCAATACAGTCAATAGTACCGTATTTCTGCCCTCACTTTCAAAAGGGATATATATAGTCACTATCATTAACAGCAATGGAGAAAAGATATTGTATAACAAATTAGTCATTCAGTAAGTAACATCTTAAAACCAATGTCATTAACTTAAGGTTTTTTTGGGGACAAGCATTTGTTCTTTCTTCTGCTCCGGTTGTGTCACTCCCTTGTACCACATCTTTTCATAGCAGCTCATACACCCTACCTTATTTGTACAACATTCTTAAGTTAATAAGTTAATGGCATTGGTATAAAAGAGGAAAATACAAAAAGGCTAACTCTTAAAAGTAATGCAAAAAAAGTATGAGCAAAATAATTTTTAAATAGGTTGAAGGATAAACAAAAAGAGGCTACATTAACTATGAGATAGCATTCTTTTGTATTTTCCTTTCTTATTATTTCACTACCTGCTTCTTTTAAAGTACGTTAACCTCAAAAAAAGGATATGACCAATATGTTTACCATTCAATTCAGAGATGAGGTTCGTGAAAAAATAATCAGCAAGGCGAAAGGCGACAGTAGAATTGTTTCTGCTGCTGTAATCGGCTCTTATGCGCAAGGCACAGTAGACAGGTGGTCTGATATTGACTTAACTTTTGGAGTGGATGAGTCTTTTCCCACCAGCTCTTTGATTAACTTATGGACAAATTATGTTGCAGAGGAGTTTAAGGGAATTGTATTGTTTGATATACAGGCAGGGAAGACAATTTACAGGGTTTTCATCCTTCCCGGTTGCCTCCAGGTTGACCTGTCATTTTCTCCTTCATCTGACTTTGGAGCAATAGGTCCGCATTTTAAATTATTATACGGCAAACAAGATGAAAAACTCAATGACAACAACAAAATTGAAAATTCTCAACCGCAGCCAACACAAGAAATGTTTGGCTATATGGTGCACCACATTTTAAGAGCAAGATTTTGTGCTGAACGAAACAGATTGTGGCAGGCTGAATTTTGGATCAGCGAAACAAGAAACCTTGCTCTTAAGCTTGCTTGTATATCACAGGGATTAAGTGGAGATCATGGTCGTGGCTTCGACGATTTACCTAACGACATACTTTCTTCTTTCAAAAATTCGTATGTAAAAGAATTGAGTAAAAACGAAATATTGAGAGTGATTAAAGTGATCATTACCGGACTTCCAAATATTTCTGACGAAGTAAAAAAGTTATCTGTCAATCTCAACCATATTTTAGATGAGATATCATCTTAACAAAACATTTCCCGTGAAATTAATGCAGATAATTACCAGGGAGTTAATTAGACAATATCTGATGAATCATGAGGAAAAACGTTATCATCAAACTTGTAAAGATTATTTGGATTAGCTATTGCAAATACCAATAGTTGTTTATATTTTGTTGTTAGATAAATAACAACTTATATTAAAATTGAATTGAATTGATACCTGTTTTCTCTCTCCAAATGTTTACATACTGCACATAGTTAAGTTTAAAATTTTATATGAATGATCGTTTCTCCGTTTGATTCGTTTAAACGTAAATGAGATGAAAATAAAAGCTATGCTTAGAATCAAGATAAATGATTTAAAAGATGAACCAATTACAATGGTATAGTTATCCGCTGATAAATGGAACAATCGTACAAGAGTGCGACGCAACGATGAAAAATAGCAGCAATACAGCCCGGCTAATAATGTCTCATTTAATTTGTCTGTGCTTGTATAAACTTTTGGTACAGATTCCTCTTTTTTTATAAGTTTTTTTTAATTGGAAATTGTCTTTATACATACTAAATACCAAACTAATTTTTTATCTAAAACTCTAACAAAATGCCCTTACCAACCGTTCTCCAAACCCTTAAGGATGATCTCTTAAGTACTCTCAGCAACAATCAGATTACTTTTCCCTCCTCCAATGTTACATCAGAAGGACTAAACTGGATCCTTCAAAATGTATTTCAGTTAAATGGAAGTACTGCTTCTTTCACAGCGGCGAGCGTTACAGAAACGTCAGAACCGTCAGTGGAACTCACCAGCATATTTCAACTATTTGGAAGTGTTGATTTCGACTTATTGTTCGACTTTTCGCTCGATGAAAACAGTGCAATAAAAACATCCATGTCCGCTACATTTCCATCTGCTGATAATACCGGAGGGACTTTAAAATTAGCCGACCTCTTCTCAAAGCTTAAAGTGAATGCACCAATTGTTCCTAACCTGATGGTAAGCCATTTAAAACTATCAGCATCAAAAGATTTTCTTGGCCTTGAAAGTATTCATTTCAGTAATAGTTGGGTCATTAATATAGGCGCTAACAATTTAGAGGTTTCGAACCTGGGTGCAAGTTTAGGATATAAAGAAGGAACCGGTTTTTCGGGTAGTTTAACCGGAACCATAACTATTGACAATGTTACAATCGATGTAGAATATGATATTCCCGGAGATTTCGAAATCAATGCGAATATTCCATCTATTGATTTCAGGCAACTGGTTAATCATTTTGCATCTTCCGGCAGTCAATTCAGCTATTCTGCCGGTTTCCCAACATTAACTTTAAACAATGCTGCATTTAAAATAAGCAAGACCGGGGATAATTATGAATTAAATGTGGATGTAGCTGATGTGAATGGATGGGGAGAGTTTGAAGTAGATGTGCAGTATGTTAATCAACAATGGGGATTTGCTGCCGGATTTGCGTTGCATCCTGATTGGAATTTATCTGATATAAGTACTGTTTTTAACCCGGTTAAGAATATAACCTTTTCTGACACAGGTTTAATTGTTGCCTCCTTTGCCGACGATAAGTTTGCATTTAAAAATAGTACAGTACCTCTACCTGAAGGTGGCATTATTGCAGGCATCAACTTTTTTGCCACACTACATTTTCCTGCCGACACTTCATCCTCTCTTGGGGTACTTGGAAAATTGACTGGAAAGCAAGGTGCAAGCCTTCAGGTTTTGGCTGAGATACCGTTATCAGGCATAAGTAATACAAAACTGCAGGCTTCATTAGGTGGTTCCCTTTACATTCCTCCTACTACAGCTACATCCAACCCTTCCCTTAGTTTACAAAATCCTGCTGTTTTCATCACTGCCCAGCCTTCGTTTGGTGTATCAGGTACGTTAAATATAATGGTGAAGGGACAACCTGTGGAGATTGATGGAGACGTGATTGTTTCACCAACTGAAATCGGCTTCAACGCTTATTTAAACACATCTAAATTAAGTAAGCCGGCAGGCTTTAACGGGGTAGTGTTAGAGGGTATAGGTGTTTCACTTGATTTGGAATTAGAAACAGCAGCATGCGCTCTTGCATTAGAAGGAGTATTTAATCTCAATGGTAATAAATCTAATGATGAAGTGGCATTTAAGTTTGCAGTAGCGCCAGAAGCAATATATCCCGTTTACCTGAAAGCAAAATTCCCTCAACTGGATTTACCTACAATATATAAAGCAGTAATGAACCCGGCACCGGGACACGATCTGCCTAAAGAATTGGGAAGCATCTCTTTTCAAAATCTTTTGATTTATTGGGCTGATCAGAATAACCAGCTTCCCGATGGTACCCTTTTAAGTGCCGGGTTCCAGTTTAACGCACAACCCGCTATATTTTTTGGTTTCCAGGCTAATGCTGCTGTACAAATGGATTTTAACAACGGGTTTACAGGCAGTCTTAATGTAGTTACCCCTATCTTAATTCAGAATGGGAATGTGCTAAAAATCACTAAAGCAGGCGACGCTTCACAAGGCCCTCAGATTGCTTTTAGCACCGTCAAATCTCCTTACTTCCAGGCTTCAGTAGATGCTACCTTGTTTAAAATGGCTAATACTTCCATTACAGCAATTATTGCGAATAAGTATATGAATTTTGATATGAAAAATTCTATTTACAGTTATTTGGATAGCAGTATAAATATAACTGTGTCTGCCAATGGAAAAGATTTTGGGTTTGCTTTCCTTTCTAACATCAATGTAAATATCAATTGCGATGTTCCCATGCCTAATCTGGGTGGTATGAATATCGGAACTCTTCATATAAAAAATACCGGCTTTAAAGGCACAGTGAACTGTCATCTTGATATATCTTCCAAGCCCTTATTTTCACTGGTTATACAAGGTGGAATTGCATGGGAGGGTAAAACATGGACGATGCCCTCTGTCAGTGTAAGTGCGATGCCTCCTGATCTATCTAACATCCCTTCCCTGATTCAAACTCAGTTTAAAACTACCGGAAGCCAAATCTTTTCGGGGCTTGTTTCTGATATGAATGAGTATCTGCAACTGATTAAGGATGGGGCTTTGTCAGGAGGGGACAGTGTAACAAAAGTGCTCATGGGAATTTATAGCAGAACACCCGACCAGGTTGTGAGCATTCTAAAAAGTATGGCTATTCATGACAGTGTTACTGTACCGGTAAGTTATACCGGGCATGTAGATACCAACTCGCCCCATTTAGATACTCCTTCAATTCATGGAGATACAGCTTCCGTACATGGAGATACACCTCGTGTTCATGTAGATACAAACGTTCTTCATATTGATACCTCACATGCAGACGGATCAAAATTCGGCATTCATGGTGACATACCTCACGGGGATAAAGGAGGCCACACTGACAACAATACTATTCCTCATGGTGATGGAACAACTATTCCGCATGTTGACTCAACAACACCACATGGTGATACAACTCCGCATGTAGACTCTCCATCGGCCCATATAGATCAGCAGATGCATATTGATGTGTAAATCTGGTCGAATAACGGCTTATTCTTTTGCCCTTACTCAAACATTCCAATTTATTTTCAATCAATCATAATCATGAGTGTTGAATTACGTCCTTTAGGTGTTAACTGCAATATTGCCTGCCAGTATTGCTACCAGAATCCCCAACGGGATGCAGGAAACCTGAATAAAAAATATGACATAGAGGAGATGAAGAAGGCTATTTTAGCAGAAGGTGGCCCTTTTACAATGTTTGGCGGCGAACCGCTTATGGTGCCCAAAGAAGACCTTGAAGTACTTTGGAAATGGGGTGCAGAGAGATTTGGAATGAATGGCATTCAAACAAACGGAACGCTGGTTGATGAGGATCATTTGTTGATGTTTAAGAAGTACAAAGTGCACGTAGGCATATCTATTGACGGTCCCGGAGAATTAAATGATGTACGCTGGGCAGGCACTTTAGAAAAAACACGTTTGGCAACTGCTAAAACAGAAGCAATCATCAAAAGATTATGTGACGAAGGTAACCCTCCAAACCTCATTATTACTTTACATAAAAACAATGCAACAAGCGATAAGCTTCCTGTAATGCAGGAATGGTTGCGTTACCTTGACAGCATTGGTGTCTTCTCTGCAAGGTTGCACATATTAGAATCTGATAGTAAATATATCCAGGAAAAATATGCGCTTTCCATGGAGGAAAACATACTTGCAATGCTTGCGTTTGCACAGCTTGAGGACGAACTGAGTTTGCAACTGGACTTATTTAGTGATATTGAAAGATTACTTACCGGCAACGACAGGAATGTTTCGTGCGTGTGGCGTGCATGCGACTCTTATACCACTCCCGCAGTACGCGGAGTAGAAGGAAAAGGACAACGCAGCAATTGTGGAAGGACCAATAAAGACGGAATTGATTTTGTAAAGTCAGAAACAAAAGGGTTTGAAAGGTATATAGCCCTCTATCATACTCCACAGCAATATGGAGGCTGTATGGGTTGTCGTTTTTTTATGATGTGTAAAGGACAATGCCCTGGTACTTCTATAGATGGTGATTGGCGTAACAGAACCGAGCACTGCGATGTATGGATGAAGCTATTTGCACACGCAGAAAACAAATTATTGCAGAAAGGAATAGAACCGCTTTCGTTAAGCAGAAAAAGAATTGCTCTCGAACATTCTTACCTTGAACATTGGGAAAGGGGAGAGAACCCCGGTATTTCTTATTTACATTCTAAGCTTTTTTCAAATAATTATAAAACAATTGAACAGGCATGCAAATAAGTTCAGCTTTTGAGAAACTCCCTTTCGAATTGCCCCCATTTAAAAGAATAGCATGGGTAAGTACAAAAGCGCAGATTACCTGGGAACCAATCATACAATCTCTTGCAGAAAAAAACCTCGACATACGGCTTCAAATGTTGCTAAACGGAAGTTACTCATGTATCGTACAGCAATTTGCCGCTTGGGAATACTTAAAAGCCATTAATACAGTAAAGAGCTTACATCTTCACTGTGATATTCTTGAAACGTACAATGCTTTTAATCCCCAAAAAGAAAATGATGGTTTTGTGAAACCTATTTTTTTTAAAGTAGTTATAGGAAGCCAACAGCACGTTGATCTCTTTAAAAAATCATGGGAACTGCACGATCATTATACTATGGCTCAATTGCTGGGTATTCCTGCATGTTGTAATGAATTCTATATAAATAACCGCATCAAAAAAGGATGGAAAGACCTTACGTGGTTACAAGCTTTAAATACACCTTTCTATAGCAAAGAAGAACTAAATATAGATTTTTTATCTTTCCCTCTTTTGAATGTTCTATGGAGAACGTTGGGGATAGACTCCATTGGATACTCACCCTGCAGCTTTGCATGCAGTCACTCCGGTAATGTACATTCTGCTTTCCTGTATGCCGGCCGTTCACTTGGTTTAAAGCAGGAAATGGATTGGATGGAAACAATTCTTTCCTGGCCTGTAGAATGGACAGCCTTACACGGTATAGCAGAAATTAAAACACCGGTTTTACGTGTTTCAACCAATACAGATGCTACATCTCATAAACTGTGCGTACGCTTACACAGTGATGTGTACCCCAAAGAAGGAAGTACGGGAATTCATTTTCCATTTCGAAGACTACCATTTGCCAGGATAACAGACTCAAAAGCTTTCTATAATGGCCTGAAAAATGAAATTAGTATTCATACCTAAAGAATGTATCGTTTCAAAATTCGGAGGTTGTAAATGACAAGGGTTAAAAATTTCAATTATACTTCGCAAGGGATAAAAAGCTGAACAGAAATTTTTGTGAACCCCGCTGCATTACTACTATGAGTCAACCGTTGCGTCGCACCCGTGTACTTTTCATTCTTTATTGAACAAGCCAGGGGGTTCGTTAATTTATCCTTTGAAATGGGCTATTGCACCGATACCTCATACTTACAATGAAAATACAAATGTAGTAATCGACCTTGCAGGCAAAACAATACTGCTGCTTTTAACAGGTACTGGATATGGTTTTATATCCTCTCCTTCTTTTGCAGAGGTTACATAACGGGATACCAGTTTCATCGTTTTGCCTTTTGAAAGACCTTGCAGTTTAAGACCCGCATTTTGGTCTTCTGTTGTATAATTGATGACGTTTACCACCAGCTTTTTTCCTGCAGCATCTTTAAATGCCGAAATCATTACCTGCTGTGCAGCCAACGTGTCGGGGAGGCCATCGTTCCTGGTTGTTTCTACCCTGTACATACCCGGCCTGACAAACAAACTATAATGACCTAATGCCCAAAGGTTTTTTGTAATGGTATATAAATGAGCGGTATCGGTTGCCCTGTTACGGTTTAATGCAATGAGATAATACAGCGTATTGCTGTCTGCAGGCCCGGGCTCAAATGAATTCCAGTAATGCCAGGCAGTCGCATTGCCAACGGTAAGGTCGTGATGTATTACTTTGGCGAGGAACAGCGCACAATCAATGGCGCTTCGCTTAGCCACTTTGTTATTTTCTTTAAAGCCATCGCCGAGCATACAATATTCCGATTGCCAGTATTCGAGGCCGTCATACTTTTTCAGCGTGTCTTTTAACGATCTCCTTGTATTGATCATATTTGCATCGCCCTTTTCGGTAAAATAACCATGGCCTTCTACAAACGGTGTTGTATTGCTTAAGCCGCCGATATATAAAGGACTTTTGGCGTCCCAAAAATTTGCAATCTGCCTCGATGCCTTCACATTGGATGCATACAGATGATCTAACATTCCGGCTTCGGTGATCAATATTTTTGTAGATAGTTTTTGCCTTGCCAAACTGCTGTTAAGGGCTTTTACAACTTCATATATTTCCTCGTTTGTCCATGGGCTTCCTTCCTGTTTTGCCTCGCCTTTAGTTCCTGTCCAGTCCCACTGCGGTTCGTTTACAGGACTTATATAACTAAAGTGAAGATTGCTTTGGTCGAAATGCTTTATTACCTGCGCGAAGAAATTTCCATAAGCCTCATATTTATCGGGTTTTAAATTTGTTGAGCCGTCTTTTTCAAGCTTATAGCCCAAACCATCTTTGGTGAATTGTACGGGCGGACTGTTTACAAATGCAATCAGGTTTTCTACGTTATACTTCTTTGCCTGTTGCAGCATCCAGATGTATCCTTGCTGCTTGTTCCATTCGTAAGTACCATTGGGTGAAAGGAAACATTCCACACGATGAGCCGGCTCTCTTATGCCGCTGCTGTCACCCTGCTCTGCAGTACCTGCACCGATATTGTAACGAAAGGCGGAAAGACCAATACCTTTTGGCTTCCCAGTATTATCAAAGTCGCGGCTAAACAACAGTTCTGCCATTCGTTGCTTTTTAGCTTCCGGCCATGTTTTTCCAATCTCTTCGGCAAACCAACAGCCCGAAGCGCCGAAGTTTCGTATCTGTTGTACAGTATTATTGAGTTGTATGGTGAATACGATTTTGTCTTTGTTCTGTGAAAAAGCAGATAATGTAATGATTAAAAATGCGAGGCAGAGGAGTAATTGTTTCATAAGCAATGGGTTTAAAAACCGAAAATGTAAGCATTTTAAACCTTCTTTTATCAGTCTGGCTGAAAGTGAAGTTTCTGATGAAGTATTTACAAAATGGCGCTGTTTATTCTTTAATTTTTTCAATTAAAGACCCTGACACCCGTCTTAAAAATGTCAGCTTTAAAGCAGCTTACTTCCAACTCTCACCCATTTCCCTCGGTCGTCTTTCCCTCATCCTCTTCATTGACTACTTCGTTTTGTTCCTGCTCATTTACAATTTCTTCATCGTCTCCTGGAGCATTCAACAAGTCTGCAATTTCTGAAAGATGCATTCCTGTAAAATCTGCATTTGCAATAGCATCATTTGGTTGTTTGGGATCTGTCATACTTTAATTTTTAAGAATTAAGAAAATATACTTTGTTCTATTAAAGCAGGAAATATCGTACCAAATGAATTGGATATAAAGTCAAAGCTGGGTTACGGAAAAGCCGAATAAAGGTTTGCCGTAAAAGTGAGTGACACAACGATGTTGAATATCGATTCAAAAGTCTGTACCAAAAATTTAAAAATATCTCCTGCCTTCAATCTTCTGATATTTCAGAAAACTTTACATGTTATGCCTCCTGTTGAGAAGTTACCTGGCTTACCTTTACAGCCATGAAATCACAAAAAAATATTCGCCACTTAAGTTTAGAGGAACTGGTGAACTATTTTGAACAAATTGGTGAGAAAAAATTCAGGGCAAAACAGGTGTATGAATGGCTTTGGCTAAAACAGGCGCACAGCTTTGAAGCAATGACGAACCTGAGTAAAGAATTAAGGGCTAAGCTAAACGAACATTTCACCCTGCCGGCTTTAAAGGTAGAAACTACACAATACAGTGGAGACGGAACAGTTAAAAGCCGCTTTGAAACAGTGGAAGGGCACATGGTGGAAGGAGTATTGATACCAACTGATGAGCGGCAAACAGCTTGTGTGTCTTCTCAAATTGGCTGCAGCCTTAGCTGTAAGTTTTGCGCTACCGGCTACATGGAGCGCAAACGCAACCTCGATTATGATGAAATTTATGATGAAGTTGTACTGATAAACCAACAGGCAAACAGGGTTTACAATAAAAAACTGAGCAACATCGTATTTATGGGCATGGGCGAGCCGTTGCTGAACTATAAAAATGTATTAAAAGCAATTGAAAAAATAACCTCACCGGAAGGACTCGGAATGAGCCCAAGGCGCATAACAGTATCTACTGCAGGGGTTGCCAAAATGATAAAACAATTAGGCGATGATAAAGTGAAGTTTAACCTTGCCCTGAGCCTGCATGCGGCAAACGATACAAAGCGCAACGAGATTATGCCGATAAACGAAAGCAATAACATTAAGGCTTTGATCGAGGCTTTAAACTATTTCTATAAACAAACCGGAAACGAAATAACTTTTGAATACATCCTGTTTCAGAACTTTAACGACAGCCTTAAGGATGCGGATGAATTGATTAAGATTTACCGGCAGGTTCCGGCAGACCTTGTAAATATCATTGAATACAACCCAATTGATGCTGCAAAGTTTTTAAAACCCGATGAAGAAACAGTTGAGAAATTTATGAACCATTTATCAAAGGCTCGTGTTAATGCAAGATTGCGCCGCAGCCGTGGTAAAGATATAGATGCAGCCTGTGGTCAGTTGGCAAATAAGGGAGAAGTAGTGAGTAGTGAGTAGTCAGTAGTGAGTGATGAGTAGTGAGATCAGGGCTGACAAATAGAGAAATAAATTCTTATATAGCAGTTGACAGAGAAAGCAAAATATTACCTATTTTAGCTTCCTTTAGAGCAGGGCATCAGCCTGAAATTGTATCCCATTTTATAACATAATATATACGCAGCTTGGAAAAAAACTTTAAGTGGTCTGATGAAAGTGAACCACACAAATCACGCACAAAGGAAATTATATCGAAGCATCCTGAAATCCGCGGATTGATAGGCAGAAATCCTTACACGATTCTTGTGATCCTGCTTTGCGTAGCTGTACAGCTTACATTGGCTGTTCTGTTAAATCATGCTTCGTGGTGGCTGGTTTTTGGAGCGGCTTATCTCATCGGTGCATTTGCCTGTCATACTCTTTTTGTTTGTATTCACGAGTGTGCTCACAACCTTCTTTTCAAAAACAGGGCTGCCAATTCCTGGTCAGGTATATTGGCCAACCTGCCCCTTGTTTTCCCAAGTTCTGCTTCTTTTCAGAAATATCATATCAAGCACCACTCTTTTCAAGGAGTAGAAGAACTGGATGCCGATATGCCCTTTCAATGGGAGGCAAAGTTGATTGACAATTCCCGTATAGGCAAAGCTATATGGCTGTTGTTCTACCCCGTTTTCCAGTTATTAAGACCAATGCGTCTTAAAGAAATAAACGTTTGGGACAAATGGACAGTCATTAACTGGATAGTACAATTCAGCTTTATGGCTGCTGTTGTTTACTTCCTCGGTGCACACAGCATTGTTTTTCTTGTATGCAGTTTCTTTTTCTCGATAGGCTTGCATCCTTTAGGCGCCAGATGGGTGCAGGAGCATTATCTTACCCACGGCGACCAGGAAACCAAAAGCTATTACGGCGTTTTAAATAGTGTAAACCTAAATGTAGGTTATCACAATGAGCACCACGATTTTCCTTCCGTCGCATGGAACAGGTTGCCAAAAGTAAAAAAGATCGCCAATGCTTATTATGAAACACTGGGTTATCACACTTCATATACCGGCTTGCTTTTCCGGTTTTTATTCGACAAAAACATTTCGATTTATTCACGTATGGCGCGTGCAAACAGGGGCAAAGTAAAAGTGACCAAAGAACACGTTATACCCGCTGCTAAAATGGTTGAGACAGGGCAGGAGGTAACTGCTTAATATTTAATTGCTCAATTGCTAAATGGTTTAATAGTTCAACGATTCAATTACTTACTGGATTAATGACGTAATGACTTAAATGAAAGGGGAGGTGCAGCAGCATCTCCTTTTTTAATTGGTTAAGACAACAAGTTGTGCGTAATTAAAGCTTGAACTTTCTTCCTGGATCAAATTATAAATAATTAAAAAACCAATCAATCTTATCAGAAAATATGAAAAGCCTTTTAGTATTCATTGCTATCTTGACTTTCTCAGTAACTGCTGGTCACTCGCAGACAAAAGCACATGTTAACAGGAAAACAAAAGAATTTTATCTGGTTGCCAACATAAAGCAAGACCATAAAATTTTTGGATATACAATGCCAGACGTTAAATCGAAAAAAGTGATTTTATTTTCGGTATTTACAAGTGATGTACAAGGTAACCCGAATAAACTTCCGTTAGGTGCTTACTATGAGACAAGTAATTTGCAGAAAGGAGATAAAATTGGGTTTGTATCTGTTGCGGGAGAATTTGTAAAGCTGAACTACATAACGAAAGATAATAAAGTCACTCCCTTTTTTATCGCACGGAAATACATTGATTTTGAGTAATAGAACTACGCACAAAAGGAGGTCACTGTTGAACCATGCCGGAATAGGGCGGAAGCTACTGCACTAACGAAAAAATCCCTTGTTTAATTCTACTTTGTCCTGTTTTCATATTTGTAGTTTTTTTGGGTAACCAGCAGTTGTTTTTCATGGCAACTTCTGTTGTGTCACTCACTTGTGCCATATCTTTTTATGCATCTTTTTATGCAGCTTTTTGAAGAAAGTCCAGGAAAAAAATATAAGTTGGTAAAGTGGAATTAAAGGAATGAAAACATCCTTCCTATCGTAGTAAAGTAATACTTCCTGTATGCTTTTCGGTTTGCATCAGGTTTACATTGTCGAAAGTAAGGATGTAATAATAAGTCGCTACAGGCAAAGGACTGCCTTTATATCTTCCATCCCACGTGGTATTATAATCTTTTGTATCGAAAATAATTTGCCCGTATCGGTTAAAAATAGAAAGGTGATAATTTTTAGGAAAGCATTGAATGCCCGGCCTGTAGAAATCATTGATGCCATCTCCGTTAGGCGAAAAGGCATTTGGCATTTTAATGTCGCATTCGCACGTCTTTTGGGTCATTGTTAAACTGTCTCTAAACGTGCAGCCGTTCAATTTGGCTTCTGCCCAATACAATCCGCTTATTGCAGTTACAATAACAGAATCAGTCGAGCCGGTGCTCCATTGGTACGTTGCACCGGGATAAGTTGCGCTTAGAGTCAAATTAAAACCTGTGCATAGCGTTGTGTCTTTGCCAAGACTAAATACTGGCAACGGACGGATGCCAATTGTTATATCCGTATTATGTAAACATCCCGCGTTATTAGCAACAAGACTGTATGTGGCGGCCTTATTGATCAGGCGGGCGTAATCGGTGCTGCCATCGTTCCAGGTAATAGTTGTACCGGCAGGTGGACTGATAGTTAATGTATAAGAAGAACTTTCACAGATCGTGGTATCATTGGGCAAATCAAAAACATTTACCGGATTATTCGCCACAGAAATACTGTCTCTGATAATGCAGCCTGATGCACTTTTAGCTTCCACCCAATAATTTCCGGCGCTTGAAATGGTATCGGCAGGTGTAGTAACGCCCGTGCTCCATTTCCACGTAGTGATTACAGAAGAAGCTGTTGCAGTTAAGATATTGGGCTTGCTTGCACAATATAAAGTATCGTTGCCGAGGTGTAGAGTAAACGGTGAAGTTTGAACGACTTGTATCGTATCTCTGTTTCTGCAGTTGTTGCTGTCTGTCGCCTGTACCCAGTAACTGCCCGGCTTACTGATATTGATCGAAAATGTATCACTTTGATTTGTGCTCCATTTATACTTATTAGCAGTATTGGGATTTAAAACATTCAAATAGATATTCTGACCGCTGCAGATAGTAGTGTCTTTGCCCAGGTTTGGTTTGGCAGGAAGAGGATTTACAACCAGTGTTACCGTGCTGTCATTTAAACAGCCAAAGGCATCTTTTACCCGGTAAGTATATTTAAAATTACCCGGAGATGATGGTGAAATGACAGCCGTGGTATTGTTGGTTTTAATCAACCCTGAAGCAGGCAGCCAGGTCTGGCTGACTATGGGCACAGTGTAGGTTTGAGCAACAGGATAAAGTGCTGGTTTGAAATCTATTTTCCAGTTAAAAAGGTATCCGTTGTCAACAGCTTGTTTGTCACAAATTTCAAGTGTCCATGTTCCATTCAGCGGTGTCCCTACCAAAGGAAGCAGGCTTTCTTCTGATGCATAACTGCCTGCAGGAAGATAATAATGATTGGTAACCACCTGTCCTGCATTATCAATATAGCTGTATATGTATTTACTAACCTCGCTCCACATAGTTCCATATTTGGGATTGCTGTTAAAAGTGTAATTATACCCTTTACCCGGAATATTTATAAGCGCAGGATTAGAAGGCGCTCCCCATAACGACTCATCTACAGGTTCTCCCAGAAAAGTGCCATCATTAGGGCTTCCCTGTACCGTACTCTTAAGGAATACTTTTGTTCCGTTCGGCGCCTGGATGGATATAGTAAGGTCGCCGAGGTAAGAGTGTTCCATATTGATCGTAATGCCCAGCAAGTCACTTATTTGGTTAAGAGTTTGCCCTGGTGCAAACTGGTCAAGTGTTATACCCGTGGTTTTGCAAAGCGGCGGATTGTCTGGTATAAAAACAGAATCTCCCGAAACAGGCGAATTTACAAAAGAACCTGTTGCAGTAGTTACCGAAGCCTGACCATTACTTACTGAAGTGGGTTGTATTTGTGCCGTATCAAACAGGCAAATGGAAGCTGGAGTAGTTATATTAAAATTTGGTTGTAAGCTGGTTCTTACAGGAAATTGTACAGGTGTTGTATTAACGCAGCCGTTCGTATCTGTTATTACCAGCTTTGCATAAAAACCTCCCGGTGCTGTATAGCGATGTGTAATTGATAACAGGTTTTGTGCAATAGTATCTTTGCCATCGCCAAAGTACCAATGAAATAAAGAGGTGGCATCGGCCTGGTGATAAATGGAATTATTATCGGGGTATTGTGTCTTTACAGTGAAACCGGCAGCATCGCCAAAACAAATATTTGTATATCCGCCGTTATCTTTTACAGGTGATGAAGTTACAGTTGCCACAATACTTTGCTTGCAGGGAAATAAGCATTTAATATCTGCTTTCCATCCGTCGCTTTGGTCAATACCGTCTGAGATAAACTTAAAAGTAAGGCAGCCGCTTGTGTTAGCGGTTGAGGCAGTGTAGGTGATTAAATTCTGGAAGTTGTTGGTAAATGTATCTATAACCGGCGAAGCTGTTGTATTACCATCATAAGTAAAAAGTGTGTCGCCGGTGGTGATATTTAATGTCGAGAAACTTACCTGGATTATTTTAGAACTATTGCCTGAACAAAAGGTGACCGTATAGTTTTCATTTTTGCTATATGTGCCAACAGGATTAGAATCATAGAAAGTGCCTGAACAGGTTGTTACTGTACCACCGTTATTAAACCCGTTGTTGAGATAATACGTTTGCCCCAGAGATTGAATTGTGCTTATAAAAAAAACAAGCAGGAAAATAAGAATATGTTTCTTCATGTTAGGTCAAGGAAAAATAAATATAGGCTATTCGTTTCGCCCTTTTACATATCCCCTCCATTTTTCTATTACCTCTGCCATGTCATTGGCTAAAGGCGCTTCGAAAAACATATTTTCACCTGTAACAGGATGCGTAAAACCAAGTGTAAAAGCATGTAAAGCCTGGCGCGGGCAAATTTCAAAGCAATTGTCTACGAACTGCCTGTATTTTGAGAATATCGTTCCTTTCAAAATCTTGTCACCTCCGTAAGTCGTGTCGGCAAATAAGGTATGTCCGATGTGTTTCATGTGTACCCTTATTTGATGGGTACGGCCTGTTTCCAAAACACATTCTATTAGAGTGACATAATTAAAGCGTTCTAAAACCCGGTAATGGGTGATGGCTTCTTTACCATGTTCGCCTTCAGGATAAGCTTCAAAAAGTTTTCTCAACCGCTGGTTGCGCCCTACGTGTGCAATCACTGTACCTCCGTTCTCCTCAAAATCTCCCCAAACGAGAGCTATGTATTTTCTTTGAATAGTATGATGAAAAAATTGCTTTGCAAGGTGTGCGGCAGCCGGAGCTGTCTTAGCCATGATGAGTAAACCACTCGTATTTTTATCAATCCGGTGAACCAGGCCGTAACGGGGTAACGAGTTTTCGTCCACTTCGGGGTTCTTTTGTTTCAGGTAATAGGCTATTCCATTTAGTAAAGTGCCCGAATAGTTGCCACTGCCCGGATGCACTACCATTCCTGCAGGTTTGTTTATGATCATTACGGCATCATCCTCGTATACAATGTTTATGTCCATTGGTTCAGGCACCACATCTGTCGACTCAGGATGATCTGTAGAGTAAATAATTATTTCATCAAATGCCTTCACTTTATAGTTCGCCTTTACGGGCTGTCCGTTTACTGTTATCAGGCCGGCTTCAATCGCGTGCTGTATTTTGTTTCTTGTAGCGCCCTCAATTCTGTTCATCAAAAACTTATCAATGCGGTATGCTTCCTGTCCTTTATCTGTCTTTATCACCCGTGTTTCATACAGTTCTTCACCGCTTTCATCTGGCGCTAATTCATTTTGCTCAATCATAATATTACAAAGGTAAGAACAATAACCCCCAAACCCCCCGCCCTAAAGGGAGCTAAAACCAGTCATGGCATCTTGTCTTTTGCATGAATTGCTGCGAACTTAGCTGGTAGTGAAGAATTTTATTTGAAGGAATACGACATATTCTTTTAGGCGGGTGCATAGCAAATGTCGTTTTTTCTTTTTTGAGCCAGCATGAGGTATTTGTGGAGCTCCGGTTGTGTCACTCACTTCTACTTTATCTTTTCATGGCGGCTTTTCCTTCTCATTTTTGTCTTGCGACAATTATATATACACCACTTCTAAAAGCATTAAAATCAACCATTTAGTGTATACTGCTTTTGTTGCGCCGTAGAAGCAGGGGGAATTTGGTATGCATCCTTCGTGCCTGCCAATAACAAAAGGAACAGCCACGCAAAGAACGAAAAAGAACAGCACGCAAAGGCGCAATGGCGCAATGGAACAACATAAAGGTGTTAGGAAAGAAAAATGCAATAGCAAGATATAATCTTTGCATCTTTGCACCTTTGCGTGAAAACTACCAAATGACTTAAAAGACCTTATTTGGAAACCAAAATTAATTACTAGCAATGACGGCTATCTTTTTGCCGAAGCATTACCTTCAGTACAAGTGTGCGACGCAACGATGATTCATAGTAGTAATGCAGCCCGGCTCCCCTAAAATTACTCTACATTCATATATCGCGGGAAGACACTTTTAGTGTCGTTCAATGCTGCACTGCTTTCAATTGTCCAAATCAACATGCTTCGATTTCAATTCTTTACCGTAAAATATACTCCCTTTATTATCAAAATCATCTGTAGAATCTGTCGTGTAAAATTCTACCTTTCCGCTCTTACTGCATTTTTCTTCTATTTCAGGATGACGGGTTAAATAATCTGCAAGACTTTCTGCCACAATATTTCCCTGTGCGATCACTTGTACACCTGCTGGTAAAAAGCTTTCTATTTTGTGCTTTATTAAAGGATAATGCGTGCAGGCAAGTAAAACAGTATCTACGTTTTTTGAGGATTTACTTAAAAGCTGAGACAAGTTTTTTTGGATGAAGTAATCCGCTCCTTCATTGTCATATTCTCCATTTTCAATCAGGGAAACCCACATAGGACAGGCTTCCTGGTAAACCTGCAGTTCGGGATAAAATTTGTTGATCTCAATCAGGTACGATTCTGATTTTACCGTTCCGTTTGTTCCAAGCACGCCGACTATACCACTTTTTGAAAGTTCGCCTATCCGCTCACTTGTAGGCCTTATTACACCCAACACTCTTTTGTGGGGTGCAATAACAGGCAGGTCATTTTGCTGAATGGTACGCAACGCTTTTGCCGAAGCGGTATTGCAGGCAAGAATAACCAAAGAACAGCCTTGCTTAAAAAACCACTGCACACACTGAAGGGTGTACTGATACACCGTTTCAAAAGAACGCGGGCCATAAGGCGCACGGGCATTGTCGCCAAAGTACAGGTAATCGTACTGAGGCAATACTTTTATGATTTCCTTTAAAACAGTCAGCCCTCCATAACCACTGTCAAAAACACCAATTGGTCCGGTTGTACGCATACCTGCAAAAATAAAAGAACCATGCACAACTGCATGGTTCTTTCAATATTTACGATATAAATAAGTCTTATGGCTTTCTGGTGCCGGGTCTTGTTGCTCCACCAGTTCTTGCAGGTTGTTGCTGAGTAGGTGCAGCGCCCTGGTCTTGCTGAGGTCCCTGGCTTCTTAATTGCTCTGGTACAGGAAGTTTTAACTCCTTAAATACCTTTTCAAAAACGTTGTCAACTTTTGATCCCATTTCATAAGCCCCTGGCTTTAATACCACCATGTAATTGTTGGCTTGTAATACTTTGCTGTAAGCTCCCAACACTCTTTCATATAAAGAGGCTGCTAATTCCTGTCTCTTCTGCTCAGACTTCTGCTGAGAAATCTGCTGCCAATATATAATGGTAGTAGCTATCTGCGACCTTTGATCTTTCTGATAGTTTAAAACAGTTGGCGCTTTTTTAGCAGCAGAGTCAGCCTTGTACGTGCTGTCTAAACGGTTGTACTCCTTTACAGCAAAGTCATATTCACCTCTCAGCGAGTCTTGCTGATAAATAGCAAGCATACTATCTACAACGCGGTAACCGGGCATATTTGAGACTGCAACATCAATATCAAAAACACCAATTTTTCCTGCTGCTGCCTGTGCATTTGCTTTATCGGCAGCAAAAAGTGATCCTGCAAAAGCCAGTATCACAAATAAAACTTTTTTCATTTTTTCTTTTTTAATTTCTGTTGTCACAATTGCGAAGCAAGACTTTCTACATTTTAAAATCCTGGTTACAATTGTTACTTTTTTTATAGTTGATTAATAATTGAAACAGACTAACTTTTTAATCCTAATTCTGCCAGTACTTCTGAACTTTTGTCCAATTTTGGGTCGGCAAATATAACCGTAATTCCTTCACTTTTATCAAGCACAAAATCGTAACCGCGGTTAACAGCTACTTTCTGGATCGCATTATACACCTTATCCTGCACAGGCTTTACCAATTTTTGTCTTTCTTTAAAAAGGTCTCCTTCGTAACCAAAACGCTTTTTCTGCAGGTCTCTTATTTCTTTCTCCATATTAAAAAGCTGGTCTTCTCTTTTCTTCTTTAAATCATCGCTCAGCATATACTGCTCCGCATCGTAATTGTGGTACATCTGGTTTAACTGGCCCTGCTTATCATCTATTTCTTTCTGCCATTGTTCACTTATCACCGCTAATTTTTTATCAGCATCTTTATACTCAGGCATTTTGTCCAATATATACTTCGTATCTATTATCGCATACCGCTGGGCAGATACAGTTACAGAAATCAGTAATACGCTTACCGCGACAAATAATAACTTTTTCATAAGAAAAGATTTAGATTTTTAAAAGATAAATTATTCAGGTTCATAACCCAGCATAAAGGTAAAGCGTCCGGCGTCTTTTAGCCCACCTGAAGGCGTATATCTGTCCAAACCTATTCCATAATCAAAACCTAATAATCCAAACATTGGCAAATAAAACCGCATTCCCAAACCTACAGAACGGCGCAACCTGAAAGGATTGTAATCTTTAAAGTCATACCATCCGTTTGCAGCTTCAAAAAAGCCAAGAGCAAATATGGTACTGCTCGGATTGAGGCTTAGCGGATAGCGCATTTCGACCGTATATTTGTTGAACATAGTGAAAAACTTCGAAGCGCTCGACTGGTCAGGATTTACCTTAGGATCACTTGTTTCATATACAGGGTAGCCGCGCTGCGAAATAATATCGTATCCCAGCAAAGCAAAGTTGTTGCTTAAGCCCGCGTCTCCTAATTGAAAACGTTCGAAAGGAGAAACCTGCAGGGCGGTGTTATACCTGCCGATATAACCATATTTTACAGAAGCCTTTAATACAAACTGCTTATTTCTTTCTGCACCTGTTGGCCTGCCTATCGGAACATACCATTCGCCATTAAACCTCCATTTATGATACTCGATCAGTTCATAAGGGCTTTTTGATGTGGTTATATTGGGATCAATTAACGAATAAGGAGGCGTAAATTGTGCGCTTAACAAAAATGTGGAACCACTGCTTGGAAAAATAGGACGGTCTACAGATGACCTTTGCAAAGCAAGCTTTATATTAAAGTTATTTGAAACTCCGTTACTGAAACCCGAAAAAATAGCATAGTCTTTTAAAACATATCGGGTATAGTTAAGAGAGGTAACGAGGCTGAAGTAATCATCAGGCCACTTTAACTGCCTGCCCAATGCGACGCTGGCACCGGATGTTCTAATGTATGAGTCGCTGGCGGTATAATTATAGATACCTGTGCTTCCGTTATAAATACCATTTCGGTACTTGGTATCATAAATACTTACTGTAAGGGAGTTTCTTTTTTTACCTCCAAGCCAGGGTTCTGTAAAAGACAGATTGTATGACCTGAAAGCTTTACCATTGCTTTGAAAACGAACACTCACTTTTTGCCCGTCACCAGTCGGCAATGGATCCCATCCTGACTTCTTAAAAATATTGTTGATGGAAAAGTTGTTGAATGTAACGCCTAATGTTCCTGTCAATCCAATTCCACCACCCCATCCAGCGCTTAATTCTAACTGGTCACTCGACTTTTCTTCTACCGTCCAGTTAATATCTACGGTTCCGTCATCAGCATTTGGCACTACACCTGGATTTATTTTTTCCTGGTTAAAAAAGTTAAGCTGAGCAAGTTCACGGGTAGAACGAATGATATCGTTACGGGCAAACTTTTCACCGGGGATGGTCCTTAGCTCACGTCGTATTACGTGCTCCTTGGTCTTTTCATTTCCGGCAATGCGAATATTTTTATAAATAGCCTGCGAACCTTCACGCACTCTTATTTCATGATCAATCGTATCATTGTAAACAGCAGTTTCCACTGCTTCTGCCTGAAAATACAGGTAGCCATCATCCATATATAAACCGCTAATGTCGCCACCTTCGGGCGACATTTGTTTACCCAATTTCTTATTCAGCAGGTCAAGGTCATACGTATCTCCTTTCTGAATGCCAAGAATAGTGGATAAAACGCTGTCAGAATATTTTGTATTACCTCTCCATACAGTATTGCCAAAATAGTACTTATGCCCTTCTTTAACTTTAATATTAATGTTAAGGTTGCCCTTGCTGTTTATTGTTCTGCTTTCAGAAACAATAGCAGCATCGCGGTATCCTAACGAATTGTAGTAATCGATAATTTTCTCTTTGTCTTCCTCATACTTTTTTTGACTGAATTTTGCGGAAGAAAGAAATTTCATACGCACGTAGGGATCGAGTGCTTCTTTAGTTTTTGTGAAAGAGAGAAAGCCATTCTGCTTCACATAATCGTTAAAAGTTAAATGGGTGCCTTCAATAGCCCCGGTAGAATCTCTTGGCGGATGAATTGTAAGACGGCTCATTTCCTTTGTGCCTTTCATTTGCTTCTCGAGCCTTGAACCGGGTACCGTATTACCTGTAAAATTTATATCGCTGATCTTCACTTTGTTCCCTTTGGTTATAACAAGCGTCATAACCACTGAATTATCCGCTTTCGGATCCTTTACTTCCTGAATATCGGTTTTAACTCCTGAGTAGCCCTTTTCTGCAAAATATTTTTCTATAGCTTCCGTTGCAGATCTGCGGTTATTTTCAGTTACGATTCTTCCCCTAATCAAACCCACCTTTGGCGTAAGATCTTCTCCCTGGCTTTTTGTAATTCCCTTGAAAGAAAATGAAGACAGGCGCGCCCTTTCTGTTACAGCAATTTCGATGGATATATTTGTACCTGTTAACTGAGTAATGTAGATTTCAACATTGCTGAAATAGTTTTGCTTCCAGAGATTATTAATAGCTTTTGAAAAATTATCACCTCCGGGTATGGTTACCTCATCGCCGACATTTATATTGGCAATAGAAGTAAGCAATGCCTGGTCAAAATACTGATTACCCGTAACTATTACGCTTGCTATTTTATAGCGGTGAGGGGCTTTCTGGTTAAAAATATTTTCGAGGTTAACGTCTATTGAAGAAGGCTTTTCAGGCTCCTGCGGGGCTGGTGTAACTTGTGCAGAAGCATAGCCGCAAAACCAGCAGGCTGCCATTGTCAATAAGAAGAGCTTGTAAACTTTACACATCAATGTCCTGATTTGGTTTTTTTAAGCCGTGCTGAAACCACAGCTTACGGAAGACAGAATTTTCCAATCTGCGGCAAATTAACGGGAATAATTAAAAGTGTTTGTTAAATAGTACGTTATGCAGATGGAGGGAAAATACTTAACACGGTTATTTCAGATCTTCCTGCAGTTGTTCGCTGATCTTGCCAAATCTCCTTTCCCGAGCCTGGAAGTCGAGAATGGCTTCATATAAATTATCTTTTCTAAAGTCGGGCCAGCGTGTATTTGTAAAGTAGAGTTCGGCATAAGCTAACTGGTATAATAAAAAATTGCTGATGCGGTATTCGCCGCTGGTTCGTATCATTAGTTCAGGATCAGGAAATTCGCTTGTTGTCAAATATCTCTCAAGCGTATTATACGTTATGGTATCGGGATCTACCTTTCCGGCGTGTACATCTGCCGCAATATTTTTAACTGCATTCAGCAGTTCCCAGCGGCTGCTGTAGCTAAGAGCCATAATCAGGTTTAAGCCGGTATTGTGGCCTGTCATTTCCCTGGCTTCCTCCAGTTCTTCAAAAGCATATTTAGGCAGCATATTCATATCGCCTATTACATGCAGTTTTATATTGTTTTTATTCAGCGTATCTACTTCACGGCGTACCGTATCTACCAGCAGCGCCATTAAACCGTTCACCTCATTTTCGGGCCTGTCCCAATTCTCGGTACTAAATGCATACAGGGTAAGATAACCAATGCCTAATTCAGCGCACCCTTCCACAATGTTCCTGACACTCTCCACGCCATGAAAATGTCCAAAAAGTCTGTCCTCGCCTTTTTCTTTAGCCCAACGTCCGTTTCCATCCATTATTATAGCAATGTGATTTGGCAAACGTGATAGGTCGATCTTATCTTTTAAATCCTGCATTATCAGACCAAAGTTTAATGGAGTAAAGGTAGCAAAACGAATTGTGTATGCAGAAAAGATTTAGCCACAAAGGCGCTAAGACACAAAGAATTTGGAAGACTTTAAAATGTGCAGGGCTATACTAAACGGCGTGTAAAAATGCATATTTATTTTTTATGAGCCGGGCAGTATAACTACTATTTTTCATCGTTGCGTCGCACACTTGTACTGAAGGGAAATGCTTCGGCAGAAAGATAACCGTCATTGCGGGGAGAACCTGTCGCTGATCGTCTTTGCGAGGAGAGCCTGTCCCGAACTTGTTTTCGGGAAACGACGAAGCAATCCGCTTTGCAATGTAGCCTGTTCAAACGCAATGGGATTGCTTCGTACCTCGCAATGACGAACAACTTCGTGTCCGCATATCGTCATTGGGAGGAGGAACGACGAAGCAATCCGCTTTGCAATAGTAAGCCTGTTCAAAAACAAATGGGATTGCTTCGTACCTCGCAATGAGAACAACTTACTTTTTTTCTCGTCATTGCAGCCACAGTTCGTCCCCTCCTTAGCTTGCCGAATAAAGAATAAAAAGCAGAAGAGTGCGACGCAACGATGAAAAATAGTAGTAACCCAGCCCGGTTCAAAAAATTCGACTCACTTTTTTATCCCTTGGGTAGATAATAAGAAAACAAATTGCATTTTTAGTGCCTTCGAGTCTAAGCGGCTAAACAATTATGGTTTGGGACAACGATAAGATGAAATATTGAAAGACACACCAATCTGCGCAATTACATAAGCATCTTTCTGACTGCTATTGCCGCGCTGACGGCCTTTAATACCTATAGGAGTACCGGTTTCATAGCTGCGGTCAGATAATAACGCTGCAGCGGAAGGCTGCCCGTTGGGAGACGCAACAAAAGCGTCGGGTGCATAAGTCGTGCTTACATCGTCTAAATAATCAGTTGTGGTAAAGCGGTAACCTACTTCTGCAAATAGATTCATACTCTCATTAACATTGTATTTAAAACCAACTGCTATCGGAATGCATACAGCCATCGTGCCATAAGGTTTGCGGTTAGGATATGCGGCGCTTCCCTGGCCTTCGGTACCAAGAGGACGTAAATAATATTTCTGTCCGTTTAAATAAGCATACGGGTCGTAAGAAAATACGCCGGCGCCGAGAGAAACATAAGGCGTATAAGTAAAACCTTCTATTCCGGGATAAAACTTAAAGAAATTAAATTGTCCGCTTACTGCAAACTCCCACACGTTGGTATTGAAACTAAGATTCCTGCGTTTTTGAACTTCGTTGTTGCTGTATACATCTGAATAACCGAGACGGGCATAGTTAGCGCTTACTTTCAAACCTATGTAATTGCCAAATTGCTTAAGAAAATAAGCACCGCCGCTAAACTTAGGACGGTTTAAAGCTGCACGGGTATTGAGGTCACCAAAATAGTGCGCCGCACCTACGGCAAGACCAAATTCTCCCTCCTGCACATAACTTTGCATCGATTGGGCCTGGCTGTTAAAACTAATAACTCCGGCAAGAATCACAATTGCTATTTTCTTCATAGATGTAGGTGGTGAATACAAAGTTAATTAACGCAAAAAAACCGTTTTTCTTTCAAATAAGCTATTTATTTCTTTTGTCAAAACCCCAAGTTAACTTTTCCCTAAGAGTTGACAGAAAACTGTTTTCATTTAAAACAAGCAGCAAAACTTCAAATTCTTCTTTTTTTACAGCCAACTGAATGTCTTTTTCCACTATCTCGCGTCTTGCATCCATCGTACAGATAAAATCCTCAGCACGACCTTCCACTTCAAAACTGATGATGTTATTGTCTGGTATAACGATAGAGCGCAAATTCAAATTATGCGGCGCGATCGGGGTTATTACAAAACAGGCGCTTTCAGGAAAAACAATAGGACCGTTGCAACTCATATTATAACCTGTAGAACCTGTAGGTGTTGATACAATAAGGCCATCGGCCCAGTAACTATTTAAAAATTCTCCGTTTAAATACGTATGAATTTTTATCATCGGCGAAAAGTCGCGCTTATGAATGGCAAATTCATTTAACGCAAAAGGAGCGTCACCAAATATCGGGATGCTCGCATTGAGATGTATAAGTGTTCTTTTTTCTGTAACATACCGGCCCTGGGCAAGCGCTTCTACGGCAAGTGTCAGTTCATCTTTGCTGATGCTTGCCAAAAATCCAAGTCTGCCAAAGTTGATACCCATGATCGGTATTTTCTTATTGCGGACGAGTGTAGCAGAGTCAAGCATGGTTCCATCCCCACCAAGGCTAATGAGAAAATCTATACCTGAATCAAGGTCTTCGTGTTTTGAAAAAACAGAGAATTCTGCAGGAAGCATATTGACAGCAGAATGAGGGCCAACCAGCGATTTATGAAGGCATGCTTTGATATGAAACCGGGTGAGTTCTTCGAGCAAGGTAAGCAATTGCACCTCCTGTTCAGAATCAAGACCACGGCTGTAAATGGCTACTTTCATTAAAATGATTACGTGCTGTTATTTTAAAATTACATATAACAATGAGAGGAATAAAACCTGAAATAAAAAATTGGATGATTAATAACAAAGAATAGATGGAGAACAAAGGTAAAGAGTACAAGTGTGCAACACAAATCCTTCTTAAAACTGGAATGAAAATTAATATCCATGCTTCAATGTCTTTAACTTATTCATTTACAATACCAGACAAATGCACAAATGTTCAATTCTTAATTCTTAATGTTCAAAGTTTTTAGAACCAGCAGAAGAATAAACATTTAGCATCGTTGTGTCACTCACTTGTACGGTATTTTAGCTATTCGGCTTTGCACAAC
>CAXUMK010000041.1:0-5801 GCA_964251885.1 uncultured Segetibacter sp.
CCTTATCATTAAGAGATATAAGGTAATAAGGTTAGTTATTTTTGGTCAGAGACGTTGTGTTACTAAGGTAATAAGGTCACATGTTGTTCACAATTCTATTCGTCACTGAACTACTTGTCCCATTAGCGGGAAACTTGCAAGGCCAAAAGTGTAGCTGCAGGTTGTACCCGCCATTTTAATACTACATTGTACCGCACGCGGAATAAGATTCCCGTAAACGGGACAAGTAGTGCATTGCTGAATAATGAACAAAAGTACAAGTGAGTGACACAACAATGCTTAATAGTAGTAATACAGCCGGCTCCAAAAAAATAACTGCACATTCCTATTCCGCGGGAAGTATAGTAAGCTGCAGATTTGCATCCGCTATTTCAATACTATATTATCATTATTGAGTAATGAAACTACACTGTACCTGCATTTAAAAAACTACCGCTATCTTCACAACCAATTATTTAACTACAACTTTGGCTTAACAACTAACATGAATGAAAGTCATTAATCCACTAAAATTTGTATTCCTTTTCTTAGCAGCATTTCCTTTTGTGCTGCACGCTCAAACTTCGGGCACACTATCCAATAAAAAAGCATCTAAAGAAGCTGTTGCCCTCTACGCTTATATCAATGATATGTTTGGCAAAAAAATACTTTCGGGGCAAATGTATTCGGGATGGGGCTTTAATGAATTAAAATACATCAATGAGAACACCGGAAAATATCCGGCTATTAAAGGATTGGATTTTATTCATGAAAAAGAAAATGACACGGTAACCCAACAGGCAATAGACTGGTGGAAAAGTGGAGGAATAACCACCATTATGTGGCACATGGGAGCGCCGGGTATAGGCGAGGGTTACGAGAACAGCAAAAAAGAGATAGATATTGACAAATGCTTTGAGGAAGGAACGATTGAATACAAAGTTTTTTGGGACGAACTAAAAAAGAAGGGAGATTACCTGGAGAAGCTGAAGCAGGCAAATGTGCCGGTGCTTTGGCGACCTTTTCATGAATTGAACGGCAACTGGTTTTGGTGGGGTAAGCAAGGTCCCGAAAAGTTTAAGCGTTTATGGACGGCGATGTACGATTATTATGTAAATAAAAGAAAGCTGACCAATTTAATCTGGGTCTTGTGCTATACCGGCAAGCCCGATGCAAACTGGTATCCCGGTGATGCTTATGTTGATATAGCCGGAGCGGATACCTATAATGTGGGCGACAACGCAATGCCCGACATGTATAAAGAAGTGAAGAAAATAGCAGGTACAAGAATTCCTATCACTTATCACGAATGCGGCGTTCCGCCAAACCCGGATAGTTGCGTAAGTAAAGGCGTAATCTGGTCGTGGTGGATGGAGTGGCACACTTCGTTTATACAAAAGGTAGATAAGAAATACCTGAACTATGTTTACAATCATGATCTGATAATTACGAAAGATGAAGTGCCTGATATAATGAAAGTGTATGGAAAGAAATGATATATACTTTTCAAGCGATAAAAAAAAGTGAGTAGGATTTTTTTTGAACCGGGCTGAATTACTACTATGATTCAGCGTTGCGTCGCACTCTTCTACTTTTTAATCTTTATTCGACAAGCCAGGTAGACACTAATTATCCCTTATCAACTATAAGGTTAGACAGTATTAAAAAACCTTCAGAACAATTTTTATTTGCTGCAAAAATCTATCAACTATGAAATTAGCCGCTATTGATATAGGAAGTAATGCTGCAAGATTGCTGATTACCGACGTTATAGAAGGTATAGGTTATCCGCCTGAATTTAGCAAACTCAATCTTGTACGCGTGCCGTTGCGTCTTGGCTTTGATGTGTTTGAGACAGGCGAAATCTCAGAGCACAGAACCGTGATGATAATTGAGGCGATGAAAGCTTACAGTCACCTGCTGAAGCTGTATGAAGTAGAACATTTAAAAGCCTGTGCAACCAGCGCCATGCGTGATGCACGTAACGGCGCTGAAATAATACAAAGAGTAAAAGATGAAACCGGTATAGCAATCGAGATCATCAGCGGAGACCTGGAGGCGTCTGTTATATATGAGAATCATGTTGCCGAAAAGATGGACGCAAATAACAGTTACCTGTATATAGATGTGGGTGGTGGTAGTACCGAACTTACCTTTTTTGGAGATGGCAAACTGTTATTCAATCAATCATTCAACATTGGAACCATTCGCCTGCTTAAAAACCAGGTTGAAGAAAAAATGTGGAACGAGATGAAGGAAGTGATTAAGTTGAAAACCAAAGGCAATAAAAAAATTGTTGCGATAGGAACCGGCGGAAACATTAATAAGATATTTTCTATCAGCAAGAAAAAAGAAGGTAAACCCCTCGAACTAAGTTTATTGAAAGATTATTTAAAAGAGTTTTCTGCCGTTTCGGTCAAAGACCGGATACGATTATTCAAATTCAGGGAAGATCGTGCAGATGTGATTGTGCCGGCATTGCAAATCTTTATCAACGTAATGCGTTGGGCAGATGCAGACGACATCCTGGTACCGAAAATAGGATTAGCCGATGGCCTCATTCAACATCTATATGCTGAACTGAGAAAATAATAAGTTGGCGTTGGAGCATCTTTTTACAAAAAGCCCTTTACAAATATCAATTTCCGGGAACTGAATGAATAGCTACCCTGTTTCCTTCTGTATCTAAGAAGACAGCCATAAAACCATATTCAGGTGAAATTTCCGTCTTATCTACTACTATCTTTCCTCCGGCAGATTCCACTTTATCCAGCACAACTTGTACATCAGGATTGGCATTCAGGTAAACGAGCGGACCTTCAGAAGAAGAAGGTTTATAAAAGCCGCCGCTGTAACAAATTGCACCTCCCACACCTATCCTATCTTCAATAGGAAACATCCTCATTTTAATATTTGGAAGATCCATCTTCGGCATGCTGATGTCGAAAATAGTTTCATAAAATTTTTGCGCCCTGTCTATATCAACGGCTGGTATCTCGAACCAGCTAATCGCATTTTTAAAAATCATTGTGTCAGTTTTTATGATAATTCAATAGTTATATCAAACAAGATAAAAACTGTTTTTAGTTTTATCAATGATGGTAGAAAAAATATACAGGAAGCAAAAATAAGTAGGAAGTGAGTTGTTTATTCTGCAAGGAAAATTCAATCTTTTATAGTTGTTACGGTATCAATTTGTGACTTCTGGGCTTGTCGAATGAGAATGAGAAGTACAATTCATGATGCAATTTGAACTGTTGAAAAAAGTATATTCAGAAGAAAAGGTTTCATGCAAAGGCGCAGGATAACAAAATTACAATTATAGCAATCTTTGCAGTTTAAGAGACGTTATTCGCAGATTTTGACAGGTTCTGTTTGTACTCGTTCAGTTTAATTGCAAGATCGCGGGTAAAATCATCCATTGCTGTCACAGAGTTTTTCATACAGTCAATGATATTATTAACCTCTCTGCATTCATTTTTTTCCATTTCAAGAAGAGAAATAAGACCTTGTAAATTGCAGATGGGTTGCCTGATTTTATGTGAAGTTGTAAATGCAAGTTTTTCTAACTGCTCTATATATTCATCTCTTTGATTTTGCGCTTTTTTTACTTCGGTAATATTCATTCCAAAGCCATATACGTATTTCAATGTACCATCTTCGTGGTAAGGGTAAAATTTGCGAAGCATATATTTCGGTTTTCCATCTACTACATATTCGTCTATCCACTCGTCACTTTCACCACCAATTGCTTTTAAAAATTTCCGCCGCCTTTCTTCAGCCTTACTCATATCTGTACCTTTTGCCCTAAAATAATCAAAGTCATCTTTGCCAATAAGCCATTTTCTTAATGCAACATCTTTTATGGCAATCTTATTTAGAAACAGGTAGCGGTGATTTTTGTCAAAAATGGCAACGTCTACAGGAAAGTTGTCAAGAATATACGAAGTGAAATTTTGTTGTTTGATCTTTTCTTCTTCTGCTATTTTCTTTTCTTCTCTGGCTTTTGCTATTTCAGTTACATTACAAGCGAGAAATAAACGGCATTGTTTATTTTTAAAGATCACTTCACTCGTTGAAACTTCAACTAAAATAACTTCACCGTTTTTTTTCCTGTGCCGCCTCACTCCTGCTTTTTTTAGTCCGTGGTTTATTGTTACTAAATCCTGGTGCATCAGGTCTAATTCTTCTTTAACCCTGATGTCTGAAATTGATAACGCTAAAAATTCTTTTTCAGAGTATCCGTAAATTTCAATGGCTGCTTTATTTACAGCTATAAACTTATTTGTATCTAAATCAACAATGGTCATAGGCATGGGATTGCCTGCGAAGAAGTTATAGTACTGCTGCCGTATATCAACTATCTTCTTTTGGTAAAACTTTACAGCCAAAAAAACAACGATAGCAATTGCGGCGATCAAAAAACGGGTTTTGTATTCTTCGATATACTGTAAATATTCGCCGGTTATATAAGAAAACAGAAATGAAAAAACATACTTACTAAGTAAAGTATACAGAAGATAACCCGCTAAAATTATCAGGGGAAGCAAATACTTTGATTTATGCAATGTTTTCATATTCACGTACAAATAACCAGGAAACAGTTATTGTAATATATAACAGAATAACAACAAGAAAAATTGCATAAAAACCGTATTTATACTGTTTTAGCTATCAAAAAGAACCATTTCTACTTACCCTTTCATTTCTTGTGCCCATTTATCTCTGTCATCAGGTGAAAATTTCCAGGGAGCAAAATTATTCTCCACGTTACTAAACATGCTGTTCCATTCCTGTGGTGCACTGCTCTCTTCCATTATCAAATGTCTGCGTAGTTGTAGAATAATATCAAGTGGACTGATGCTGACAGGACATTCTTCGACACAAGCCTGGCAGGTTGTACAGGCTCTCAATTCTTCAGCGGTTATATAATCGTGCAGCAGGGTTTTGCCATCATCGGTAAACTGGCCAGTCTTATTTATAATCGTCCCTATTTCTTCCATGCGGTCCCTGGTATCCATCATAATTTTTCTGGGATTAAGTTTTTTACCGGTAATATTAGCCGGACACGCAGCAGTACATCTTCCACACTCGGTGCAACTGTAGGCGTCCATTAAATTTTTCCAGGTAAGGTCATGCACGTCCTTTGCTCCAAACTTTACAGGCGGTTGTTCTACTGTCGGTGCAAGGTCGGGTTGCATCGCGTACAGCACTTCATTTTGTATTTCCTTCATATTTGTAAACTCACCTGGTGGTTTAAGGCTGCTGTAATATGTGTTGGGAAAACCAAGAATAATATGCAAATGCTTTGAATAAGGCAGATAATTCATAAAACTTAAAACACCGGCTATGTGCAGCCACCAGCAGGTTCTTTCTATTACAACAAGTGTTTGCGGATACATTCCTTCAAATAAGCGGGCAATTGTTCCTGAAACAAAAAAAGATCCTGTTTGGTGATAATGGCTGTAATGCTGCATTTGTAATGCTCTATCAGCCGCATTCATTGTCAGGAACAAAGTCATCAATACAATTTCTGTAATCAATATCACGTTAGCATCCGTTTTAGGCCATCCATTCAGTTCTTTTCTGTTTAGCCTGTTTACTTTTAAAACATTTCTTCTTGCCAAGAAAACAACACAGGCAGCAAGTACCAAAAATGCAAGTATTTCGAAACCGCTAATAAGCCAGCCGTAAAGAGACCCCAAAGTGGGAGCAAACATGCGGTGAGTACCAAAAATACCATCGAGGATTATTTCAAGAATTTCGAGGTTAATAATTATAAAACCAGCATAAATAAAAAGATGCAGCACAGCTACTAAAGG
>CAXUMK010000041.1:5811-6706 GCA_964251885.1 uncultured Segetibacter sp.
TTTTCTTTTGTCCCAGTGCAAGCAATAATACTTTTTTCCATCTTTCTGCTTTGTTATCATCCAGTACAATGTCGCGGCCTAAAAGAATATTCCTCCTTATGTTTTTGACATTCTTACTAAAAAACCAAATAGCTATGCCCGCTATCAGAATAAATAAAACTTGCTGAACTATCTGCATAAAATTGTGTATTGCATTGCAAGATAAGTTTTTTGAAAAACGATGAATAATAACATAGCAGGTTGTTTATTGCTATTTTTGGTGATAAAAATGAAACGCGTGGCTGCAAAAAACCTGATACTTTCTAAAGAAGCTGCAGAAAAGAAAATGCAGCGGATTGCCCTTGAAATTGCCGGACAACTGTATGGTGAAACAGACCCGCTGATAATAATCGGTATTACAGGCAGCGGAATGGTAATAGCTGAAAAATTATTTTTTTTGTTACAGCCACTGATGCAAATCCCTGTACAGATTATTTCGTGCCAGTTGAATAAAAGAAATCCCGGGACGATAACATACAGCGAGGAAATTGATTTCAACAATAAGAATGTGCTTTTGGTGGATGACGTTACAAATAGCGGCCGGACATTTTTGTATGCTTTAAAACCACTGCTTAATTATTACCCAACGAGAATTCAAACCATGTCCCTGGTTGAAAGAATGCACAAGAGCTTTCCGGTAAAGATTGATTATATCGGACTTTCGATTGCCACAACTTTACAGGATCATATACAAGTGGAAGTAGAAAATGGTGAAGTGCTGGGTGCATATATTTTATAGGCTGAATTAAACCTAACTAAACATCCAAATACTTACTTAATCAGCTTATCGAGTTCCATTTCAAACCTTTGCTTAGGTATCTGGTCATTGAAAACCTGGTAATATTTAGTGGAGTTA